>JBKPPN010000210.1:0-4501 GCA_046733575.1 Candidatus Methylomirabilota bacterium
GCCGAGGTGCGCGCGGCGCTCGTGCGCGCGCTGGACGGCGTCATCGACACGCGTGGCGCCGACATCCGTCGCCTCGCCGAGCAGGGCGAGCGCGCGCAGGCGCTGGCCGCGCGCGACGAAGTGTGGTCGCGGCTCGTGAGCGCGCGCGCGGCCGGCCTGACCCGCGACGATCTCGAGCCCGCGGTGTCGAAGGCCCGCCGCCTCTTCGCGGTTCTCGACTGATCAGCATCGGCGGCGCGATGCCGCCCGCCGCCCCCGGGTCAGCGCGGAGCGGCGCTCACCGTCATCGCGCGCACGGCATCGGCGCGTAGCGTCACGCCGAGACCGGGGCGGTCCCCGACCAGGACCGAGCCGTCGCGGAGCTCGAACGGCTCCTCGATGAGGTGGGTCAGGAGCGGGTTCTCGCCGCGGACGTACTCGACGGTGGTGACGCACGGTACGGCGGTGGCGAGGTGGAGTCCCGACGCGAGCAGGATCGCGCCGCCCCAGAGGTGGGGCGCGACGGTGAGGCCGTGCGACGCGGCGAGGGCGGCGATGCGCAGCGTCTCGGTGATACCGCCCGCGATCGCGACGTCGGGCTGACAGACGTCCACCGCGCGGGCGGCGATGAGGTCGCGGAAGGCGAAGCGCGTCTGCTCGTTCTCGCCCGACGCGATCGGGATGTCCGTGCTCGCCCGCACCTTGGCCTGCCCCGTCACGTTGTCGGCAGACACCGGCTCTTCCAGCCAGGCGAGATCCGCGGACTCGACCTTGCGGGCGAAGCGCTGCGCCTCGCGCGACGACCACGTCCCGTGCGCGTCGACCATCAGCGCCACGCCGGGGCCGAGGGCGCGGCGCGCCTCGAGCACGCGGGCCGCGGAGTCGTCCACGTCGCGGTCCTGCAGGCCGACGCGCATCTTCACGCCGCGGTAGCCGCGCTCGGCGTACGCGGCAACCTGGGCGCCGATCCCGCCGACCGGTGCCCATCCGCCGCTCGCGTACGCGGGAACCGCGTCGCGCACGCGACCCCCGAGCAGTCGCCACACCGGCTGGCCCAGCGACTTGCCGAGCACGTCCCAGAGCGCGATGTCGATGCCGCTCAGCGCGCTCACCGTGATCCCGCGTCGGCCGACCACGGGGAACGTGCGTCCGGTGCGCAGCGCGTGGTGCGTGCGCGAGCCGTTGTAGACGAGCTCCCACAGCGCGGTGATGTCGCGGGGATCGCGGCCGACGAGCATCGGCGCGAGCTCGGCATGCACGAGCGCCACCACGGCGGCGTAATTGCCGAGGTTGCCCACGCCGACCTTCGCCTCGCCAAGGCCGGTGAGACCGTCGTCGGTGTCGATCTCGATCAGGCAGGTGTTGAAGGAGTCGTTGCGACCGAAGTCGCTGACGTGGGCGCGGTCGGCGGGAATGGTGGCGCGCAGCCACGCCGCGCGCACGGCGGTGATCTTCACGCCGCCGAGTTTACGCGATCGAGCGGGGCTCCACGCTCTTGCGACGGATCTCGGCGAGCAGGTCCTCGGGGACGCGGAAGAACGACTCGACCACGGCGGGATCGAAGTGGGATCCCGAGCAGCGCTTGATCTCCGCCTTGGCGGCCTCGAACGAGATGGCCTTGGAGTACGGACGGTCGGCGGTCATCGCGTCGAATGCGTCGACGACGGCGAAGATGCGTGCGCCGAGCGGAATCTCCTCGCCCTTGAGCCCGCGCGGATACCCGCTGCCGTCGAACTTCTCGTGGTGGCAGTAGACGACGGGAATCGCTCCGCGCAGGAAGGGCACGTTCTCGATCAGGCGCTTGCCGATCTCGGGATGCGTGCGCATGATCTTCCACTCCTCCTCGGTCAGCTTGCCCGGCTTGAGGAGGATCGCGTCGGGGATGCCGATCTTGCCGATGTCGTGGAGCAACACGCCGTGCTCGAGGTCGGGCAGGCTCTTGGGATCGACACCGTGCTCGCGCGCGGTGGCCACGGCGTAGCCGTGCACGCGACGCGAGTGGGCCTCGGTGCCGACGTCGCGCGAGTCGAGCGCGGAGCCGAGGGCCTCGAGCGTCGCGCGATACGTGTCCTGCAGCTGCGTGTACGCGGAGGCGAGGTCGCGGGTCGCCTCGGCCACCCGGCGCTCCAGCAGGGCCTGGTACTGCTTGCGCTCGATGAGCAGGTCGCGGCGCTCGAGGGCACGCTCGGCGGCGATGAGCAGCTCGTCGACGTTCACCGGCTTCATGATGAAGTCGTAGGCGCCGAGCTTGAGGCTGTCGATGGCGGTCTTGATGTCGGGAGCGCCCGTGAGGACGATGACGGCGGCCTCGGTGTCCATCTTCCGGATGTTCTGCAGCAATCCCACGCCGTCCATCACCGGCATCTTGAGATCGGTGACGGTGAGGACGGGACGCGCGTCGCGGAAGGTCTGGACGCCGTCGGCGCCGTTGGCGGCGAGCCGGCACGTGTACCCCGCGGACAGGAAGATCTGGTGCAGGACCTCGCGCACCTGGGTGTCGTCGTCGACGATCAGGATCTCTCGCTGCTCCACGTGGCTTTCTCCGGTGCGACGGCCAGCGCGACCTGGTTCTTTCCCGCGCGCTTGGCGGTGTAGAGCGCCTCGTCCGCGGCGCGGACGAGGTCCTCCGAGGTCGACGCCTCGTCGTCCGGCAAGCTCGCGATGCCGAGACTCGCCGTGATCGGTTGCCCGTGCGAGAACACGTGGCCGGCGATGACCTGACGGATGCGGTCGCCGTACAGGGTGGCGCCGGCCTTCGACGTCTCCACCAGAAGCACCGCGAACTCGTCGCCGCCGAAGCGGCAGACGACGTTGATGCCACGAGAGTGCTTGAGCAGGATCTGGGCGACCTCGCGGAGCGTCTCGTCGCCGACGGCGTGGCCCAGGGTGTCGTTGACGGCCTTGAAGCCGTCGAGGTCCATCATCACGACCGAGACGGGATGGTTGAAGCGCCGGTAGCGGGAGATCTCCTCCTCGAGCCGGATCCCGAAGAAGCGGCGGTTGTAGAGGCCGGTCACCTCGTCCCGGAAGGAGAACTCCTTCAATCGGGCGTTGGTCGACTCGAGCTCCTTGTACGCGGAATCGAGGCGGCCTGCGAAGCTGTTGATCTCCGCCGCCTGCTGCTCGATGGTGGTCAACATCTTGTTGAAGGAAACCATCAAGGTGCTGACCTCATCTCGCCGCCGCTCCAGCGCCGCGACGTCACCCCCGTGCGCCGCTTCGCGCGCCAGCCGCCCCGCCCACCGTCCGACGTCCCAGATCACGTAGCCGCCGACGAGGAGCGCGACCGCGATGACGGCGACCAGGGCAAGCAGGGCCCACGATCCGCCCGCCGCGTCCGGCAGCGGGATGGCGTGGCGAACGGCGACATAGGCCAGGAGAGTCAGCGGGAGGACGGTACAGAGCCCCACGGCGAGGAGAACCTTGCCCTGGATGGTGCGCTCGCGGCCGGGGGAGGCGACCTGCGACGAAGCGTCGCCCGGCATGCGAGCTATTATTCGGTTGCCGCCATGCCCTGTCAATGTCAGAATTCCCTCGACCCCATGACCGCCCCGCCCGACATGAAAATCGATTGTCTCGGGCTGTTTTGTCCCGTGCCCATTCTGAAGACGCGCGAAGTGATGGGGCAGCTCCGGCCAGGTCAGGTGCTCGAGATGATCTCCGACGATCCCGCCTCCGACGCCGACGTACGCAGCTGGTCCAGCCGTGCAGGTCACGCCCTTCTCGCCGTCGAAAAGCATGGTGCGGTCTACCGGTTCCTCATCAGAAAGACCGCGTAACGACGTCGGCCCGACGTCCGCTCGCGGGACGGCTCCCGCGATGCGTGTCTATCTGGACTATGCCGGCTGTGCTCCCGTCGATCCTCGTGTGGTGGCCGTCATGCGGCCGTTCCTCGAGGGCGGGGTGGGGAATCCCGCCGCGCCGCACTCGCTCGGGCTCGAGGCGCGCTCGGCGCTCGACAGCGCGAGGGCCAAGGTCGCGCGTCTCGTCGGCGGCAGCCCGTCCGGCGTCATCTTCACGGCGGGGGCGACCGAGGCCAACAACCTCGCCATCCGGGGCATCGCCCAGCGCGCGGAGGGCCGTCACGTCGTCTGTTCCGGGATCGAGCACATCTCGGTCCTGAACTCCTGCCGAGATCTGGAGAAGCGCGGGTGGGAGGTGAGCCTGCTGCCGGTGGATGGCGAGGGCCGCGTGGACCCGGTCGCCGTCAAAGGCGCCCTTCGTCGAGACACAGCACTGGTGTCGATCATGCTCGCCAACGGAGAGATCGGCACGATCCAGCCGATTCACGAGATCGGCCGGGCGACTCGCGATAGGAACGTGCCCCTCCACGTGGACGCCGTGGGCGCGGCGGGCCACATCGCGATCTCCGTCGAGGACCACGGCATCGACGCGCTGACGCTCTCCGGTAACGACCTCTATGGCGCGCCGGGGGCCGGCGCGTTGTGGGTGCGCCCCGGGTTGAAGATCGCCCCCCTCTCGCTGGGCGGAGGGCAGGAAGGCGGATTTCGCGCCGGGACGG
>JBKPPN010000211.1:0-15796 GCA_046733575.1 Candidatus Methylomirabilota bacterium
TCGCCCCTCGGGGTACGTCTGCGCTACGTCGCGGCCAAGCCGCGTCGCCGCTGGGGTACGTGTACGTCACCTCGTCGGCGCTCGGGGGAGGTCTACGCGACGCGTTCCTCCGGTACGGGGGTGGTGATCGGAGAGCCTTGATCGACGGCGGCGCTGTGGCCGCGGGTGATGTCGATGGGGCGGGCGCCGCCGGCGCGCAGCCACGCGATGAGTCCGCCGGCCAGGAGGACCGCGCGCTCGCGCGGTGAGAAGCGTGCGAGGACCGTGATGCTCTGACCTCCCGGCAGTCGCACCGGGATTCGCTCCTCGCCGCGCTCCAGCGCGTCGCGCACGCCACTCATCTCCCAGGTGTCGCCGACGCGCGCGACGTCGGGGCCGGAGGGTTCCTCGAAGGCCAGGGGCGGGATGCCCTGGGCGATCAGGTTCTGGCGATGGATGCGGGCGAACGAGCGCGCCACGATGGCCTGCACGCCGAGGTGTTTCGGCGCCAGCGCAGCGTGCTCGCGGCTCGAGCCCTGACCGTAGTTGTGCCCCGCCACGATGATGCCGCCGCCCCACTCGCGCGCGCGCGCCGGGAAGCGCGCGTCGAACCGTCGGAGCGTGAACTCGGCGATGGCCGGGACGTTGGACCGGTACGCCATCACGATCGCGCCGTCGGGCGCCAGATCGCCCGTGCTCACGTCGTCGGGAAGCACGATCAGCACGCGCGCGGTGATCGACGCGGGCAGCGGTGTCTGTGGCGGCGGCGGCTGGATGTTGGGGCCGCGCAGGATCTCGACCTTCGCCGCGTCCTCGGGCGGGGGCGGAGCCAGGATGTTGCGATCGTCGACGGTCGGTGACGCCGGCGCCTGCGCCAGATCGGGTTCCGCGCCCAGGTCGCGGGGATCGGTGATGACGCCGCGGAGCGCCGTCGCCGCCGCGGTCGCGGGACTGCAGAGGTACACGCGGTCGTTGTCCGTGCCGCTCCGACCGGGGAAGTTGCGGTTGAACGTGCGCACCGACACCCCGTTCGACGGCGGCGCCTGGCCCATCCCCACGCACGGGCCGCACGCGGGCTCCAGCATGCGCGCGCCCGCGGCGAGCAGGTCGCGGTAGACGCCCGTGGTGGAGATCACGTCGAGGATCTGTCGCGACCCCGGCGTGATGGTCACCGAGAGACCGGGATGGACGACGCGGTCCTTCAACACGGCGGCCACGATGGCGAGGTCGTGGTAGCCGCTGTTGACCGAGCTTCCCACGCACACCTGCTGGACCTCGAGGCCGGCGACCTCGCGCACGGGCACGACGTCGCCGGGGCTTCCCGGTCGCGCGACGAGCGGCTCGAGGCGATCGAGCTCGATGACCTCCTCCGCGTCGTACCGCGCGCCCGGCTCGGCGGCGAGCTCGGTCCAGTCGCCCGCACGCGCCTGCGCCGCCAGCCACTCGCGCGTGCGCGCGTCGGAGGGAAAGATGCCGGTCGTCGCGCCCGTCTCCACGGTCATGTTGCAGATCGTGGCGCGCTGGGCGACGTCGAGCGTCGCCACGGCGGGTCCGTGGAACTCGAACACCGCGCCGCGTCCGCCTCGCACGCCGTATCGCCGCAGCAGCTCGAGGATCACGTCCTTGGCCTGCACCCAGGGACGCAGCTGGCCCTCCAGGCGCACGCCGATCACGCGCGGCACCGTGAGCGCGAGCGGATAGCCGGCGAGGACGCAGGCGACCTCGAGGCCGCCCGCGCCGACGGCGAACATCCCGAGCGCGCCCGACGTCGTGGTGTGGCTGTCCGCGCCCACCAGGAGCTCGCCGGGCCGCGCGAAGCGCTCGATGTGGACGTAGTGGCAGATGCCGTTGCCGGGTCGCGAGTAGTGCAGGCCATAGCGCGCACAGAACGTGCGCAGGAACCGGTGATCGTCGGGGTTCTTGAAGTCGACGGCGAGGATGTTGTGGTCGACGTAGACGATGGCGAACGGGATGCCGATGCGCTCCACGCCGAGGGCGATGAACTGGTCGAGCACCGGTCCCGTCGCCTGGCCGTCGGCCTCCATGCCTTCCCGATCGCGGCCGGCGCGCGCGCCGAGCTGCTCCAGCTCCAGGCAGGCCATCGTGCCCGTCGCGTCCTGCAGCAACGCCTGGTCGACACGCAGCTGCACTTCCTCGCCCGCGACGAGGCGCCCGTCGACCACCCGCTCCGCGAGGATCCGATGCGTCAGCGTCGACGCCATACGCGGCTACGCGGCCTTGCGCGCATGCTGGCCTTCCGCGAACTCCTCGATCATCTTCGTGTTGAAGGCCGGGATGTCGTCGGGCTTGCGGCTGGTGACGAGGCCGTTGTCGACCATCACCTCCTGATCGACCCACAGGGCGCCCGCGTTCTGCAGATCGACGCGCAGCGACGGCCACGAGGTCAGCGTCCGGCCGCGCACCACGCCGGCGTCGATGAGTGTCCACGGCCCGTGGCAGATCGCGGCCACGGGCTTCCTGGCGTCGAAGAAGGCCTTCACGAACTCCACGGCGCCCGGCGTGATGCGCAGCCGGTCCGGATTCATCACGCCGCCCGGGAGGAGCAGCGCGTCGTACTCGTCCGCTCGTGCGCTCGACAGCGGCACGTCGACGGAGAACTCGTCGCCCCAGTTGGTGGATTTCCAGCCCTTCACCTTGCCCTCGACGGGCGAGACGATGGTCGTCTGCGCGCCGGCCTGCTCGAGCGCCTGCTTCGGCTCCGTCAGCTCGACCTGCTCGAAGCCGTTGGTGACCAGGATCGCGACCTTCTTGCCGTGCAGTGATCGTTCGGCCATCGCCGTCTCCTTCGTCGGTTTGCGAGGCGGTGCGGACCACCCGCTCGGGAGGCGGAACGCATTTCGCGTGCCCGTATGCGGGCGCGCGAACACGCGTGTGCACCTTCGACAACGAAGACGACACCACGACGCACCGCGTGTCCGCGGCCGCGCAGGCAAATCAGGCGCGCGCGGAGAGGATGAGGTAGGTCGCGCGTCCGACGGCGAGCGTCGTCGACGCACCGTCGGTGATCGTCGCCTGGCCGAACGCGACGGTGCGACCGCGCCGGAGGATCCGTCCCTCCGCGACGATGGTGTCGCCGCGACCGGCGGCGAGGAAGCTCACGTTCAGGTCGAGTGTGCTCTGACCGACGCCGCCCTCGGCCGACTCGTGCAGCGTGCTGAGCGCGCCGCCGACGGCCATGTCGACGAGCGCGCTGTACACGCCGCCGTGCACCGGGGCGCCCGCGGCGTTGCGGATCTCGTCGCGCACGGCCACGCGCAGACGGACGAAGCCCTCGCCTGCCTCGTCGACCTCGACGCCCAGGTACTTCCAGAAGAGATTGGTGCGCGCGCGCTCGCGCACGCGCTCGCGCAGCTCGCCGCTCACGTCGAGCGGCGCGGCAGTCGGGGTGCCTCGCGGCACGCGCGCTCCACCTCGTCGACGGTCTTCGGTGTGCCCGCGGTGAGAACCTCGGCGCCCGTCTCGGTGATCAGCACGTCGTCCTCGATGCGCACGCCGATGCCCCGGTACTCCTTCGGGATGGGATGCGTGATCTTCTGCGCGGCCGCCTTCTCGTCGTCCTCCACCTTGCGCGCGGCCGCCATGCCGAGCCGGTACCGCCGGTCCCACATGTCTTCCTCGCGGTACTCACGCAGCCAGTACGTCGCGCTCTCGCGCTCGGGATCGAAGTAGAGGCCGGGCTCGACGGTGAGGACCATCCCCGGCTCGAGGACGCGCGACACGCCGCGGATCTTGTAGTCGCCGACGTCGTGCACGTCCATCCCCAGCCAGTGCCCGGTGCCGTGCATGTAGAACTCGCGATAGTGGTGCATCGCGAGCGACTCCTCCACGCCACGCGGCAGGATGCCCAGCGCGACGAGGCCCTCGGTGAGCACGCGGCGCGCGGCGTCGTGCACGGCGTCGTAGCGGGCGCCCGGTCGCGCGGCGGCGATGCCCGCGAGCTGGGCCTTGAGCACGATGTCGTAGACGGCGCGCTGGGGCGCGGTGAAGCGGCCGTTGACGGGGAACGTGCGCGTGATGTCGGCGCTGTGGTAGCCGTACTCGGCCCCGGCGTCGATCAGGAGCAGGTCGCCGTCCTCCATGCGGCGGCGGTTCTCGACGTAGTGCAGGATGCACGCGTTCGGCCCCGACGCCACGATCGACGGGTACCCGTTGCGCGGTGATCCCCCGCTGCGGAACACGAACTCCAGGGCGGCCTGCACCTCGTACTCGTGAAGTCCGGGGCACGCGAAGCGCATGGCCTCCACGTGGGCGTCGCGGCTGATCTCGCAGGCTCGACGGTGGCGCGCCAGCTCCGCGGGCGACCGGCGCAGGCGCAGCTCGTGGATGATCGGGCCGGGATCCTCGACGCCGACCGGCGTGACGTAGCCGCGCGGGCGCACCATGCGCGCGTGGTCGAGCAGGCGCAGCACCCGCGCGTCGAACGCGGTCGTGCCGAGGCGGTAGTAGAGCGTCGTGCGGTCGAAGAGGTACTCGCGCAGCTTGCCGTCGAGCTCGTCGATCGGGTACGCGGCGTCGGCGCCGTACGTCGCCACGGCGCCCTCGACGCCGGCGCGGTGACCGTTCCAGATCTCCATCTCGCGGTCGCGCGGACGCACGAACAGCACGAACCGCTCCTTGGCGTGCGCGGGATTGAAGACGGCGACGGCGTCGGGCTCGTCGAAGCCGGTGAGGAAGAAGAAGTCGCTGGACTGACGGAACTCGTAGTGGACGTCGCTGTTGCGCCCGACCTCGACCGCGCCGGGGATGATGGCCAGGCCGTCGCCGATGGCCCCGACGAACCGTTGACGTCGCTCGTGGAAGGGCGCGAGATCGAACGTCATGGCGAGAACGCCTCCGCGATCAGCTCGTAGGATCTGACGCGCGCCTTCACGTCGTGGGTGATCGTGACGACCACGAGCTCCTCGGCGTCGTACTCCTGCGCGTACTCGAGCAGCCGCGCCTTCACCGTGGCCGGCGTGCCGGCCACGATGCGGCGCCGGTTGTGCTCCACGATCTGCAGGTCCCACGGCGTGTACGGGTAGGCTTCGGCCTCCTCCACGGACGGGTACGGTCCGAACCGGCCGGTGTAGAGCCGGAGCAACGCGAGGTCGCGACTGCGCGCGAGGCGGACCGCTTCCGCCTCGGTCTCGGCACAGATGGCGAACACGGCCACGCTCACGGCGGGCCGAGACAGGTACCCCGACGGCCGGAAGTACTGGCGATACGCCCGGGCGACGTCGGCGCCGCCGTCGGCGTTGATGAAGTGGGCGAAGGAGAAGCCGAGGCCGAAGTGCGCGGCGAGGGCGGCACTGGCGTCGCTTGACCCGAGCAGCCATACCTCGGGAACGGTCGGTCCCGCTGGCATGCACCGCACGCCGCGGTGCGGGTGATCCTCGGGCAGCTCGTTGCGCAGGAACGCGATGACATCGGCGACCTGGTTCGGGAACTGCTCGAGTCCCGGCGCGCCTCCGCCGTCCTTCAGCGCACGCGACGTCCGCCCGTCCGTCCCCGGCGCCCGCCCGATGCCGAGATCGATCCGACCGGGAAACAGCGTCTCGAGCATGCGAAAATTCTCCGCGACCTTCAGCGGGCTGTAGTGCTGCAGCATCACGCCGCCCGATCCGACGCGGATCCGCGACGTGCGCGCCGCGACCTGGCCCACCAGGATCTCGGGCGTCGAGCCGGCGAGCCCGGTCGTGGAGTGATGCTCGGCGAGCCAGTAGCGGTGATACCCGAGGCGCTCGCACGTCTGCGCCAGCTCGAGCGTCTCGTGGATGGCGTCGGCGGCCGTGCTGCGGCTGCGGACGGGCGATTGATCGAGGACGGAAAGACGGAGCGGGGATGTCGTCACCGCTCCATGGTACCGAAAATCGTTCCGATGTCTCGCCCGACACGCGCGATCGGTGGCATCCGGGATGCACGGCGAACGCGCATGTTGTGGAAGGCGTCCGAGCTCTCCGGGCTCACCATCGGCGCCGTGGACGGCGACATCGGGTCGGTGCAGAGCCTCTACTTCGACGACGAGACGTGGACGGTGCGCTATCTCGTCGTGAAGACCGGCGGCTGGTTCTCCGGCCGGCATGTCCTCGTCTCCCCTGCGTCGGTCCACCAGCCGGACTCCCGTCACCAACGGCTCCCCGCGTCGCTCTCACGCGCGCAGGTTCGGGACGCTCCCGACATCGACGCCCACCGCACGATCTCGCGTCAGCACGAGGCGGCCTTCGCGCGCTACTACGGCGTGCCCTACTACTGGGCGGGACCCTCGCTGTGGGGCGCGGAGCCGTACCCGCTCGCCCTGGACGTCACGGGCGAGATCGAGCGCGAGGTGCAGGCGCGGCTGGACCAGCAGGACGAGGCGTCCGCGCACCTGCACGGCACCGACGAGATCGGCGGCTACACGATCCACGCGCTCGACGGGGACATCGGCCATGTCGACGACTTCCTGGTCGACGACACCACGTGGACGATCCGTTATCTGGTGGTGGACACGGGCCACTGGTGGCCCGGCCGCCGCGTGCTCATCGCTCCTGACTGGCTGCGGGGCGTGAGCTGGCTCGACGGGACGGTGTCGGTCGCCCTCACTCGCGACACGATCCGCAACGCGCCGGCCTACGACGACGCGCGCCCCGTCGACCGCGAGTACGAAGCCGCGCTCTACGCGCACTACGGCCGTCCTCGCTACTGGACTGACCGCGCCGCGTGACGTCGCCCCGCGCACCGGGGGCCAGCCTGCGCCACGGCGCGGATCTCAACCGCGCCACACCCACCACAGGAAGAGCCCGATCATCATGACCGCGATGCTGAAGTGGGCGATGGCGCCCACGACGAGACCCACGAGCGCGCCGATGCCGCCGCGCACGCTGCGCTCGACGTCGCCCGTCATGGCGAGCTCGAACCCGACCGCGCCGACGGCGGGGCCGACCAGGAGTCCGAGCGGTCCCAGGAGCAGCCCGAAGAACGCGCCGAGGATCGCGCCGATCACCGCCCAGCGACTGGCGCCGTAGCGGCGCGCGCCGAGCGCGCTGGCGAAGTGGCCCAGCACGTACGCGAAGACCATGAGCACGCCGAGGATGACGAGGCGACCGGTGGCCACCACCGTGAAGCCCGTCGCCGCGGCATAGACGAACGCCCCCACCAGGATGAGCAACGGCCCGGGAAGGAAGGGCAGGACGGCGCCCGCGAGTCCCGCGGCGAAGAGCACCCCGACGATGACGTCCACCGCGATCATCCACGAGGGATCCAGCATCAGGCCCGTATCATAGCGACGATGCCGTCCGCTCCGTCCGTGCGGTACACCGCGCTCGCGCTCCTGTTCTCGCTCCTGTGGGCCTCGTGCTTCGTGGTCGTGAAGATCGGCTTGCGATCGTCGCCGCCGCTGTTCCTCATGGCCTCGCGATTCCTCGTCGCGGGCGTCGTGCTGCTGGCGGTGGCGCTCGTGCGCGGCCGCCGTCTGCCCCGCGACGGCGCGCAGTGGCGTCTGATCGTCGTGCTGGGCCTGCTCAACTATGCGCTCTATCTCGGGCTCAACGTGGTGGCCCTCCAGGACATCTCCGCCGGCATGGGCGCCGTCCTGGCCAGCACGAATCCGCTCATGCTCGCGCTCGCGGGTCCCTTCGTGCTCGGCGAACCGCTGACGCTTCGCAAGCTCGCCGGGCTCCTGGTGGCCTTCGCCGGCGTGGCCGGGGTGATGTGGAGCCGCCTCGGCGACGCGAACCGTCCACGCGGCATGGCGGTCGCGCTGCTCGCCATCGCGTTCCTGGTCGTCGGCACCATCGTCTTCAAGCGGGTCGCGCCCGGCCAGGACCTGCTCGTGCTGAACGCGGTCGGACTGCTGGCGGCCGGCGTCGCTCTCGCGGCGCCGAGCCTCCTCTGGGAGCCGCTCGGGGCCGTGCAGTTCACGCCGTCCTTTCTCGCCGCTCAGGCTTATCTCATCGTGGCCGGCTCGTGGATCATGATGCTCATCTGGTTCTGGCTCCTCAGCCACGGCGACGCCACCCGGGCCAGCGCGTACTTCTTCCTGAACCCGGTGCTCGGCGTCTTCCTCGGCGCGCTGTTCCTCGGCGAGCCCCTCAGCGTGCAGGACTTCGCGGGCGCCGTCGTGGTGGCCATCGGCATCTACGTCGTCCAGCGCGCTTGAACCGATCACGCCTCGGCACGGAACGGAATCGATGCGGACGCGCCCGGCGGAGCCGCGACGGTGCCCCGACGCGACTAGAATGACGTGGCGCTCGCGCGACGAGTGCCGGGGAGGACGACGAGATGGCGACGATGCGCGCGGCGTTCTACGAGGGCGCGAAGACGTTCCGGACGGGCACGGCGGAGATTCCGAGACCCGCCGCGGACGAGGCGCTCCTGCGCGTCCGGCGCGTCGGCATCTGCGGCACGGATCTCCACATCTTCCAGGGGCATCTCGACCATCGCGTGCCGCGTGGCGGTGTCATCGGCCACGAGACGCTCGCCGAGGTGGCCGAGGCCCCGACCGGCAGCGGCGTGCGCGCCGGCGACCGCGTCGTGGTGGAGCCGCTCTGGTTCTGCGGCGAGTGTCGCGCCTGTCGCATGGGCGCGTCGTACCTCTGCTACCGACTGAAGGTGCGCGGCGTGGAGCTTCCCGGCGGACTCCAGGAATACTGGGCCGTGCCGACCGCACGTCTCCTGCGCGTGCCGGCATCGCTCGAGGACGACCACGCCGCGCTGATCGAGCCGCTCGCGGTCGCCACGCACGACGTGACCCGCGCCGGCGTGAAGGCGGGTGATCGCGTCGTCGTGTTCGGGGGCGGTCCCATCGGCACGCTCATCGCGCTCGTGTGCCGCCACCGCGGCGCCGACATCCTGGTCGCGGAGATCAATCCGTTCCGGCTCGCGATGCTGACGAGCCTGGGATTCCAGACCGTGGGGCCCGACCGCGACGTCGTGCAGGTCGTGAACGAGTGGACCGCGGGCACCGGCGCCGACATCGCGTTCGAGGTGACCGGACACCAGGTCGCGGTGAGCACGGTGACCGACGTCGTTCGCGTGTGGGGCACGGTCAGCATCGTGGCCATCCACGCCGAGCCGATGCGCGTGAACCTCTACCAGATGTTCGCGCGCGAGATCACCATGCACGGCAGCCGGCTCTACACGCGCAAGGCGTGGGAGACGGCCATCGATCTCGCCGCGACCGGCGCCGTCCCCGTCGCGCCCCTCGTCAGCCGCCGCGTCCCCCTCGATGCCGTCCAGCACGGCATGGAGACCGCGCTCGGCGGCGGCGCGGTGATGAAGGTGTTGATCGACGTCAGCGCGTAGCGGCGGCGTTCAGGCGGCCAGGGGCAGGCGGATCTCGATCGTCGTGCCGCGGCCTTTGCCGTCGCTCGAGGCGTGGATACTGCCGTCGTGAAGCTCGACGAGGTGGCGCGTGATGGCGAGACCGAGGCCGACGCCGTCACCGGACGGACGCTCTTGCTGCCACGGCTCGAAGACGCGTCTCAGCATCGCGGGGTCGATGCCAGCGCCGGAATCGACCACGCGGATGACCGCCGCACGGGTCCGGGCCAGGAGCTCGATGCGGATCCAGCCGCCCCGCGCGGTGAACTTGATGCTGTTGGCGAGCAGGTTGCCGATCACCTGCCGCAGACGATCCTCGTCGCCGTGCACGTCGACACGCTCGATGGCGCACTCGGCCTTCAGCGTCAGGCCGCGCTGCTCGCACTGCGGGACCCACGCGTCGACCACGCTCGACACGAGCGGCGCCAGGTCGACACGATGCCGGCGAAGCTGGAGCTGGCCCTGCGCGGCGACGGAGAAGTCGAGGAGGTCCTCGATGAGGCGCTGCTGCTGCTCGACCGCGCGCTGGATCGCACGCACGCCCCTGGCGTGGCGCGTGCCGTCGACGTCGGGACGCTCGAGCAGGGTCTGCGCCCACGCGAGGATCGTCTGGAGCGGACTCCGCAGGTCGTGTGAGACGGTCGCGACGAAGCGATCGCGCACGGCGACCGCGTGCGCCGCGACGTGCCGGGCCGCCTCGAGGCGGGCCACCAGCCACGCGATGAGGCCCGCCTCGCCGACGAACAGGGCGAGCAGCCACCGATCCGACGCCGACTGGACGTGCCAGGAGTGGAGCGGCGGCACGAAGAAGTACTTGCCCGCGATGACGGCCAGGGCGATCGACACCGAGGCCCACCGCCAGTCCCACCACGCCGTCACCGCGATGGCCGCGATGTACAGCGCGAACGGGTCCTTGATGTCGACGACGGGATCGACGAGGAAGGCCTTCACCGCGGTGGCCGCCGCGACCGTCGCGATGGCGACGGCGAGACCCAGCAACGCCCAGCCCAGCTGCCGCCGCATGCTCGTCATTGTGTGGGCTTCGCGTCAGGAAGGGAAGACCGTTGTTTCGCGACGTCGCCGGCGGTCGCCGTTGACCCGCCACCAGGTCGCGATGACGCAGAGGCCGGCCAGTCCGGTCGCGCCGCCCGTGACGAACGCCGCCGGCACGCCGCGCAGCTCCGCGATGGTGCCCACGCAGAACGACCCGATGGGGAAGACGCCGCCGAAGACCAGCGTGTACAGGCTCATCACGCGCCCCCGCATGGCGTCGGGCGCGCTGAGCTGGAGCGTGCTGTTGCAGCCCGCGGCCGTCATGATCGACGCCACGCCGATCACGAACAGCACGGGGAGCGCGAGGGCGAAGCTCGTGACCGCGGCCATCGTGACGAGGCCCAGGCAGGCGACCGCGCCGGCGCCGACGATCAGGCCCAGCGGAGGCGGGCGGCGGGGGAGCGAGCCGAGCACGAGTGCGCCGGTCACCGCCCCGACGCCGACCGCGGCCATCAGGAAGCCGAAGCCTTCCGCGCCCTGGCCCAGCACGCGTCGAGCGAAGAGCGGAACGTACACGGTGAAGTTGAAGACGCAGAGGCTCACCACGAGCAGGATGCCGAGGATGAGCCGGATGCGCGGCGTGCGGAGCGCGTAGCGCAGGGCTTCGCCGATCTCCTGCAGCAGCGTGGTGTCACCGCGCGCCACGGGCAGGCCGGGTGTCCGCACCGTGAGCAGCGCGCTGATGACGACGACGAAGCTCAGCGCGTTGATGGAGAACGCGGGCGCCACGCCGAAGCGCGCGATCAGCATCCCCGCGATGGCCGGACCGATGATCCGCGCGCCGTTGAAGGCCGCGGAGTTCAGGGCGACCGCGCTCACCAGGTCGGCCTTGCCCACCATGTCCATGACGAAGGACTGACGCGTGGGCAGGTCGACGGTATTCACGCAGCCGAGGAGGAATCCGAGAACGCACACGTGCCAGTACTCCACGCGGCCGGTCACGACGAGCACGGCGAGGGCGACCGCCTGCGCGGCGAGCGCGATCTGCGTCGTCACCAGCATCCGCCGCTTCGGGACGCGATCGGCGATGGCGCCCGCGAACACGGAGAAGAGCAGCACCGGCGTGAACTGCAGCGTGCCGATCAAGCCGAGCTTGAACGCCGAGTGCGTGAGGTCGAGCACGAGCCACGCCTGGGCTACCGACTGCATCCAGTTGCCGATGAGCGAGACCAGCTGCCCGGCGTAGAAGCGACGGTAGTCGCGGTGGTGGAGAGCCCGCAGCCCGGACGGAAGGCCCATCGCGGCCGGTGATCGACGCGCGGCCGGGCTACGAGGCGGTGGACCGGAGCGGGAGCGGCTGCTCGCCGAGCAGCGTGGCCACGAGCACGGTGCGGACGGATTCGATGTCGAGACCCGCGGCCTCTGCCGTGGCGCCGACCTCGGCCACGACGCGGTCGACGTCCTGCATCATCTTCCAGCGCTTCAGGAGGTCGGGCCGCTCGACGCCCATGGCCTCACCGACCAGCTCCAGGAAGTTCACCACGCGGAACGGCATGTCGCGTTCGTGCGCGCAGAGCTCGCGGTGGCAGGCGTGGTACACGCCGACGAGCGCGTCGACGCCGGCGTCGCGCGCGGCGTCCAGCTCGCGGGCATGAAGCGCGCGCTTGTACGCGGGCACGGGGTTGAGCGAGTTGCACATGTAGCCGACGCGCGGCTGCCCGAGATCGACGACCGTCACGCCCGGAATCGCGCCGAGGATCTTCAGCACGGCCTCGGTGACGCCGGGCACGCCGGGGTGCTCGTGGAGCGCGACGCGTCGCTCCACGCGATGGACGAAGTGCGGCGTGAGGCGGTCGAGATGGTCCGCGATGTAGGGCACCACGTGCTGCAGGCCGATCGCGCTCTCGCTCGCGGCCGGCATCACGATCTCGCCCATCTGGATGTTGCAGGTCGGACACCACGTGAGCACGCTGCCCGCGCCGGTGGACGCGAAGCCGGCCAGGCTGTTCGTGCCGACGCGTCCGCCCGCGCGCGGGTCGCCGGCGCGGAACTGGATGACGCCGCAGCAGTTCGCGGGGCCGCCCGCGACGGTGTAGCGCGCGCCGATCCGATCGAGCACGTCGAGACACAGCAGCGCGATGTGCGGCGTCTTCATCACGTTGCAGCCGAGGTACATCACGACCTCGGGCGGCTCCCGGTGTGTGACCGCCGACGCCGAACGGGTCACCTCGCTGACCCACGTGACGGGGCGCTGCAGGCGCGAGAGGACCTTCACGCCCTCGGACATCGTCGTGAAGCCGGCGCGGCCCTTCGCGCGTCGCTCCTCCTCGTTCGCGCGCTCGCCGAGCTTGAGACGCGCCATGGCGAGCATGAAGCGCGGATTGACGCCGTCTTCGCACGCGGTGATGCACGTGCCCGACCCGGTGCAGGTCTCGGCCCAGCGCGCCCCGCGGCTGTCCGCGTCGCCCGCGCCGCGCAGGATCGCGAGCACGTCGTCGACGATCGCGCCCGGCTCGCTCGTATCGAGACCGGCCGGCGTCGCGGTGGGACAGACCTCCACGCAGCGGCCGCACCGGGAACACGTGTCGAGGATGCCCGCAACGCGGGCGTCGAGACTGGCGAGGAAGGTGGCTTCGCGCTCGGTGGCGGTGGTCACGGGACGAGCACGATCTTGCCATACGCGCCGGGCTCGAGCACAGCCTGGTGCGCGCGCGGCGCGTCCGCGAGCTCGATCTCCTGGCCCACGACCGGACGGAGGGTGCCGTTGGCCAGCCCGGCCACCAGCGCGGCGTGGATGCTCGCCTTCTCCGCCGCGGTGGCGTTCCACAGCACGAAGCCGGTGATCGTCACGTCCTTCGTCATGGTGCCGCGCGGATTGATCTCGATGGTGCCGCGATTGCCGACGACCACGATGCGACCGAGGCGCGCCACGACGTCGAGATCCTTCTGCAGGTTGACGTTGGCCAGGTTCTCGATGATGACGTCGACGCCGCGACCGTCCGTCCGCGCCGTGACCTCCTTCAGGTAGTCCGGCTTGGTGTGGTCCAGGACGTGGTGCGCGCCGTGCTCGCGGACGAGGGCGAGGCCGCGGGGCGTGCCGGCGGTGCCGAACACCGTGAGTCCGGCCGCGAGGGCGAGCTGCACCGCGCCGATGCCGACGCCGCCGCTGGCGCCGTGCACGAGCACGCTCTCCCCGGGCTCGGCCTGCGCCTTGTGGAAGAGCGCGCGATAGGCCGTTGCGTACGGCACGCCAACCGCCGCGCCCTGTCCGAACGAAAGGTGCGCGGGCAGCCGATGGGCCGCCACCGCGTCACACACGGCGAGCTCGGCATAGGTGCCGACCGGCTTCTGGCTCTGCGAGGCCGAGATGTAGACGCGATCACCGACGGCGAGCGAGCGAACGCCGGTCCCGACCGCTTGCACGACGCCTGCGGCATCGCCGCCCGGCGTGTACGGCAGGTCTGGCACGATGGCGTAGCTGCCGGAACGGACATAGGTGTCGGCGGGATTCACGCCCGCCGCCTTGATCGCCACGAGCACCTCGCCCGGGCCGGGAACGGGATCGGGAACCTCGTCGAGCTGCAGCACCTCGGGACCGCCGAACTTGTGCACCCGGATCGCCTTCATCGTGCCTCCCCCGCCTGGATGAGTCGTGCCGCCTGGAGATACGTGGAGAGCCGGCGGTCGCCCTCTACCAGTCCGGGCGGAAGACGGTAGGCCATGGCGACCAGATCCTTGTGCATGCCGTTGCGCCACCACCGTCGCCATCCGGCCACCACCGTCTCGACGTCGTGATGGTCCGCGTGCTCGGGAATCTCCGCGAGCGCGTCGAAGCGACGGAGTCGCTGCGTCTCCACGTCGGTCGGCAGATGGGGCAGCGCGCCGAACAGCTCACGCAGTCCGCTCAGCGCGCACAGCGCGGGCTCGGCATCCTGCGGCTCGACGGCCGCGCCGATCAGCGTCTCGAGCTCGGCGCGGTCCTCGGCATTGCCACGCAGGTGACACAGCGCACGGAGCGCGGCGAGCCCCGCCAGGTAGAGCTCGCCGTCGGCCCACGTGACCCGGGTGCGGTTGGAGAAGAGCTCGGCGAGAGTGGGATCGATAGGGACGACGAGATCCACCGGGAGGACGTCGTGACCGTCGAGCTTGATGAAGCGGTCGATCTCGAGCCGCCCGCCCGCCGCCGCGGACGGGCTGCCCGCGGGCAGGAAGCCGAGCGTGCCGAGCACGCCGTGCGCGCGATCGCGGGAGGGACGCGCGATGAAGATCTCCAGGTCCTCGGTGGCGCGGGGCATCGTGTAGATCGACACGGCCAAGCCACCCGCGATCGCGTACCCCACTCGTGCGTGATCGAAGGCATCCACGATCTTGCGAAGCTCGGCGTCGAGCGCCAGCATCGCTCGCGAAGCGTACCACGGTGTTATGGTGACGGCGACCAACGCGCCCCCGCTCGCTCCACCGTCCGGGGGCGGGGCAGCGCAACGCGCAGATGCGGCCGCACTGCCGCATTGCCGGCCAATCACTGGAGGCCTGTCTATGGACCGTCGATTCGAGGGCAAGGTTGTCGTCATCACGGGCGCGGGAGGCGGGATCGGCCGCGCCGCGGCGCTGCGGTTCGCGTCGGAGGGCGCGCGGATCGTCGCCGTCGACGTCGCGGCCGACGCCCTGAAGGAAACCATGGGTGCGGTCGAGCGCTCGGGCGGTGAGGCGCTCGCGGTGGAAGCCGACGTGAGCCGCGCGGCCGACGTCGAGCGCTACGTGGCGGCGGCGCGGCAGCGCTGGGGCGGCATCGACTGCTTCTTCAACAACGCGGGCATCCTGGGCACGGTGCGGCCGGTCGTGGAGTATCCGGAGGAGACGTTCGACCGCGTGATCGCGGTCAACCTGAAGGGTGTGTGGCTCGGGCTCAAGATCGTCGGCGCGGCCATCGCGGCGCGCGGCGGCGGCGCGATCGTCAACACGGCCTCGGTCGCCGGCCTCAAGGGCACGCCGGGAATCATCGCCTACACGGCGAGCAAGCACGCCGTCGTCGGCATGACGAAGACGGCGTCGCTCGAGCTCGTCCGCAGCAACGTCCGCGTCAACGCGGTGTGCCCGGCGCCCATCGACACGCCGATGGTCCACCAGCTCGAACAAGGCTACGGCGGCAGCACCGCCGCTGCGCGCGAGCGCCTCACGGCGCGCGTTCCCATGCAACGCTTCGGCGAGCCATCCGAGGTCGCGGCCCTGGTGGCGTTTCTTTGCAGTCCGGATGCGTCGTATCTCAACGGCGGGATCTATACCGTCGATGGCGGCATGATGGCGTGACGCTGTGTCGCCGGATCGTTCATCGATTGCGTGAGGCGCGGTGGGGCGGGGGGCGAGGGATGACGGGGGGCCCGGCCCTCTGACACGACCCTTTGCGGCTCCGTCGGTGCGTTCGAGCAATTCCCAATCGGATCGTCGGCGGCGTCACTCACCTCGGCGGGGAACGGTCACCCGGGCCGGGCCCCCCGTCACCCCTCGCCCCCCGCCCCACCGCGAC
>JBKPPN010000212.1:0-7446 GCA_046733575.1 Candidatus Methylomirabilota bacterium
CCGTACGCCCGGCCGCGACCGGGCGGAATCCCGGACCGCGAGGCGCATGGCAACCCTGTCGGCAGCGCGGGAAACGACGTTCGCCGGGGCGCTCAGGTTTTCCCGACGGATCCCATCGTCGTCGTGCAATGATCGCGTGACGTGGCAGGGATGGCACCACCGAGGGACGGGTGGGCGGGGCGTCGTGGCGCTCGGCCACGCGGCGAGCTCTCGTCCGTCAGGGTGACCGCGATGCGCACGTCGGTCATCCTTGGCACGTCGGCCGTGCCGAAGCACGGCGCTCCCCAGCGTTGAAAGCGGTGCCCATGCACACGCGCCTCGCGGTCCTCCTGCTCCTGGGTCTGGTGTCCGTGTCGGTGATCCTGGGTGACGTGCGCGCCCGGGCCGACGAGCTGAAGCTCCAGAAGGTCGCGATCCCCGAGGTGAAGGTACCCAAGGTCGCGCCGCCTGGGCCGATGGTCGATCCGTTCTTTCTCCAGCTCCAGGAGCGAACCTTCCGATTCTTCTGGGAGACGGCCAATCCGCAGAACGGGCTGATTCCCGACCGCTACCCGACACCCTCGTATTCGAGCATCGCGGCGGTGGGCTTCGGTCTCACCGCGTATCCGATCGCCGTGGAGCGCCGCTACATCACCCGCGAGCAGGCACGCGAACGCGTCCTCGTCACGCTCCGCTTCTTCGCGTCGGCGCCGCAGGGTCCCGGGGCACGAGGCGTGAGCGGCTACCGCGGCTTCTTCTATCACTTCCTCGACATGAAGACGGGCGAACGGTTCTACGACAGCGAGCTGTCGACGGTCGACACCGCGATCCTCCTGGCCGGGGCGCTGTTCTGTCAGTCGTACTTCGACGGAGCCGATCCGCAGGAGGCGGAGATCCGGGCCCTCGTGGACACGTTGTACCGGCGCGTCGACTGGCGCTGGGCGCAGCCGAAAGCACCGGCCATCAGCCTGGGCTGGTCACCGGAAGAAGGGTTCCTGAAGTACGACTGGCGCGGGTACAACGAGGCGATGCTCCTGTACCTCCTGGCGCTCGGCTCGCCCACCGCGCCCGTCAGCCGCGACGCCTGGACGGAATGGACCAGCACGTACGACAGCCAGTGGGGCATGAACTTCGGTCAGGAACATCTGAGCTTCCCGCCGCTCTTCGGTCATCAGTACACGCACGTGTGGACCGATCTTCGTGACATCCGCGATCCCTACATGACCCGCCGCGGCCTCGACTACTTCGAGAACAGCCGGCGCGCCGTCTACGCGCAGCGGGCGTATGCCGTGATCAACCCACGGCGCTGCCGCGACTACGGTGAGACGATCTGGGGCATCAGCGCCAGCGACGGACCCGCCGACGTGATCATCGAGGACGCCGACGGTCGACGACGCTTCCGCAGCTACGCCGCCCGCGGCATCGACGCCACGGGCCGGCACGACGACTGCACGCTCGCGCCGACCGCGGTGGTGGCGTCGATGCCCTTCGCTCCGGAGCTCGTCATCCCCGCGACCCTGGAGATGCACCGGCGGTACGGCGAGCACATCTACTCGACGTACGGCTTCCTCGATGCCTACAACCGGACGTTCACGTTCAACATCCCGCTGCGACACGGCCGTCGCGTTCCCGAGTTCGGCTGGGTCGCCAGCGACTACCTGGGCATCGACCAGGGCGCGATCCTCGCCATGATCGAGAACTACCGGAGCGCGCTGGTGTGGCGGGTGATGCGCAAGAATCTGTACCTTCGTCGCGGCCTCGAGCAGGCCGGCTTCTCGGGTGGTTGGCTCGGTCCGGGGCAGTAGCGCTCGGACGAATCTGTCGCGCGCTGCCCTCCTCGTCGTCCTCGCACTGATCGCGGGCTGCCGTCCCTCGTCCTCGTCGGAGACCGTCGTACGGTTCTGGGCGATGGGGCGCGAGGGCGAGGTGGTGTCGACGCTGATGCCGGAGTTCGAGCGCGCCCATCCCGGCATCCGCGTGAAGGTCCAGCAGCTGCCGTGGACGGCCGCGCACCAGAAGCTGCTGACGGCGTTCGCGGGCGACGCGACTCCCGACGTCTGTCAGCTCGGAAATACGTGGGTTCCGGAGCTCGTCGCGCTGAACGCGCTGGAGCCGCTCGATCGCTACCTGAGCGCGTCCCCCGTCGTCGAGGCGGCCGACTACTTCGCCGGCATCTGGGACACGAACCGGATCGATGGCAAGCTCTACGGCGTCCCGTGGTACGTCGACACGCGCTTGCTGTTCTACCGTCGCGACCTGCTGGGCCAGGCGGGATTCTCCGCGCCGCCCCGATCGTGGAGCGAGTGGACGCAGGCGCTCGCCGCCATCACGGCGGCGCGGCATCCCGACCGCTTCGCGATCCTCCTGCCGCTGAACGAGGTCGAGCCGCTCCTGGCCCTGGCGCTCCAGCAGGCGGACCCGCTGCTGCGAGACGACGGCCGATGGGGCAACTTCCGGAGCGCCGGCTTCCGGCGCGCGCTCGCGTTCTACCGGCAGATGTTCGAGCGCGGCTGGGCGCCGCGACTCGGGACGGTGGCCATCGCGAACGTGTGGAGCGAGTTCGGGCGCGGTCGCTTCGTCTTCTACGTGTCCGGTCCGTGGAACATCGGTGAGCTCCAGCGCCGGCTGCCCGCCGACGAGCAGGAGAGCTGGATGACGGCGCCGTTGCCCGGTCCCGACGGTCCCGGCGTGTCGATCGCGGGCGGCTCGAGCCTCGTGGTGTTTCGCGCCTCCCGTGAGAAGGCAGCCGCCTGGCAGCTCGTCGAGTTCCTCTCGCAGCCATCCGTGCAGCGACGATTCCACACTCTCACCGGTGACCTGCCGCCGCGACGCGCGACGTGGGTGGATCCGCAGCTGACGGACGACGTCCACGCGCGCGCCTTCCGCGAGCAGCTCGAGCGCGTGAAGCCCGTGCCCAAGGTGCCGGAGTGGGAGCGGATCGCCGACGAGATGCGGCTCGTGGCCGAGCGCACCGTCCATGGCCAGCTCTCGATCGACGAGGCCGCGCGGGAGCTCGATGCGCGGGCGGACCGCATCCTGGAGAAGCGTCGCTTCATGCTGGCGCGGCGAGCGGCGAGTTGAGACGCGGCGTCGCCGCGTGGTGCTTCGTGACGCCGGCGCTCCTCGTCATCACGGTCTTCTTCGTGCTGCCCGTGCTCGCCGCGCTCGCGATGAGCCTCACCGACTTCGACATCTACGCGCTGGCCGACACCGCGAATCTTCGACTGGTGGGCCTCCACAACTACGCCGAGCTGCTGCGCACCCCGCTGTTCTGGAGGGCGTTCGCCAACACGCTCTACTTCGTGGCCGTCGGTGTGCCGGTCTCGATCGCGGCGTCGTTCGCCGCCGCGCTGCTGCTGCACTCGCGGCTGGTCCGGTTCCGGGGCTTCTTCCGCACCGCGCTGTTCGCGCCCGTCGTCACGACCCTCGTCGCAGTGGCCGTCATCTGGCG
Organism: Candidatus Methylomirabilota bacterium; assembly: GCA_046733575.1. Taxonomy (GTDB): domain Bacteria; phylum Methylomirabilota; class Methylomirabilia; order Rokubacteriales; family CSP1-6; genus JBKPPN01. The sequence goes on from JBKPPN010000212.1 coordinate 3,431, forward strand.
ATACCTCTTCCATCCCCACTACGGCTGGATCAACTACCTCCTGGGTCGCGTCGGCATCCCGGGTGTCGACTGGCTCGGGGACCCCCGCTGGGCGATGCCGGCCATCATCCTCTTCGCGGTGTGGAAGAACTTCGGCTACAACATGATCATCCTGCTCGCCGGTCTACAGAGCATTCCGGAGCCGCTCTACGAGGCGGCGCGCATCGACGGGGCATCGGGCTGGCGTCAGTTCCGCGACGTGACGCTGCCCCTCCTCGCGCCCATCGTGACGCTCGTGAGCATCCTGACCATCGCCGGGTACTTCCAGCTGTTCGCCGAGCCTTACGTCCTGACGCAGGGCGGACCGCTCCAGAGCACGGTGAGCGTGCTCTACTTCATGTACGAGGAAGGCTTCAAGTGGTGGAACCTGGGCTCGGCGTCGGCGGTGGCGTTCGTCCTGTTCCTCTTCATCCTCGTCCTCACGATGCTCCAGCTGCAGTTCGCACGATGGCAGTCCGCCGCGTGACGGGGGCCGGCGCGCTGCTCGTCAACGCCGGCCTGCTCGCCGGCGTGCTCGTCACCCTGTTGCCGCTGGTCTGGATGGTGTCGGTGTCGTTGATGTCACCCGGCGAGGCGAGCCGGTTTCCGCCCCCGCTGTTCCCGGGACAGGCGACCGTCGCGAATTACCGGGAGCTCTTCGCGCACGCCGGGATGGGACGCTACCTGCTCAACAGCGCATTCCTGACCACGGCGGTGACGGTCCTGTCCGTCCTGGTCAACGTCACGGCGGGCTACGGCTTCGCCAAGCTCCGCTTCGCCGGCCGCGACCGGATCTTCAGGCTCCTGCTCGGCGCGCTCGTGATTCCCTCGCAGGTGGCGATGGTGCCGCTGTTCCTGCTCCTGAAGCATCTCGGGCTCGTGAACACGTACGGCGGCGTGATCGTGCCGGCGCTGGCCAGCATCTTCGGCATCTTCCTCGTGCGTCAGTACGCGCTCTCCGTGCCCGATGATCTCCTCGAGGCCGCGCGCATCGACGGCGCCGGCGAGTTCCGCCTCTTTCGCAGCATCGTGCTCCCCGTGCTGCGGCCCATCATCGTGACGCTGGCCGTGTTCACGTCGCTCGGCGCGTGGAACGACTTCATGTGGCCGCTCATCGTGCTGGGCGACAGCGACCTCTACACGCTGCCCGTCGCGCTCGCCAGCCTCTCGCGCGAGCACGTGCAGGACAACGAGCTGATGATGGCCGGCTCCGTCCTCACCACGCTTCCCGTGCTGCTGATGTTCCTGCTGCTGCAGCGGTACTACATGCGGGGCGTGATGCTCGGCAGCCTGAAGGAATGACGGGCGCGCGCGCCGTCCTGCTGCCCGCGCTCATGGTCGTCGCCATCGCGACGTTCGCGGGCGGATCCCGCGCCCTCGGTGACGCCGGCTCCTCGTCCCTGCGCGTGCTCGATACCTTCGACGATCTGTCGCCCTGGCGCGCCGCGGGATCCGACGGTGTGCGCGCCGCCGTGCATCCGACCGACGGCGTCGGCGGACGCGGGCTGCGCCTTCAGTTCGACCTCGCCGGCACGGCGGGATACGCGCTGGCGCGGCGCGCCCTGCCGCTCGATCTCCCGGACGACTACGAGATCCTGTTCTACGTCCGCGGTGACGCCGCTCCCAACGCCTTCCAGGTGAAGCTCGTGGACGCGAGCGGCGAGAACGTGTGGTGGGTCAACCGCCCCGACTTCGAGTTCGCGCGCGAATGGCGCCGCGTCCGGATCAAGAAGCGCCAGGTCGAATTCGCCTGGGGACCGACGAAGGACCGCACGCTGCGGCACGTCGCCAGCATCGAGTTCGTGGTGGCGGCGGGACGCGGCGGCGGGCGCGGATCCGTGGACGTCAGCGCGCTGGTGCTGCGCGAGATCCGTGAGGCATCCGGGCCGATGCCGGCGCCCGTCGCGCGGGCGTCGTCGTCATTGCCCGGCGGCGAGCCATCGCTGGCACTCGACGGCTCGACGTCGACGGCGTGGACGAGCGATCCCGCCTCGGGCCCGACGCAGACGCTCACGGTCGACTTCCAGCGCCCGCGCGAGCTCGGGGGGCTCGTGGTGCGCTGGGTGACGGGCGCGCATGCCACGCGGTACGACGTCGAGTTCTCGGACGACGGCGAGCGCTGGCACACCGTGCGCCGGGTGATCGCGGCGCGTGGTGGTCCCGACGCGCTGCTGCTGCCCGACGCGGAGACGCGATTTCTCCGCCTCGTCATCCACGACGGTCGCACCCGCGGGTACGGTCTCGCCGAGGTCGACATCAGGGACGTCGCCTTCGGCGCATCACCGAACGCGTTCTTCCAGGCCCTGGCCCGCGAGTCTCCGCGCGGGACCTACCCGCGCGGGATGTCGGGCGAGCAGACGGCGTGGACGGTGGTCGGCGTCGACGGCGGCGACGACAGCGCGCTGCTGTCCGAGGACGGCGCGCTCGAGGTTGCGCGAGGCGCATTCTCGATCGAGCCGTTCGTCGTGGCGGACGGCCGCGTGGCGGGCTGGGCCGATGTCGAGACGCGCCACGACCTCGTCGATCGCTACGTGCCGATCCCCGGCGTGACGTGGCGCCACGCGCGATGGGAGCTGGGCGTGTCGGCATTCGCGTCGGGCGCGCGCGGTGACGCCCGGACCGTCATCCGCTACACCGTGCGCAATGTCAGCGCGCAGCCGCTCGCGCTGCAGCTCGTCCTCGCCGTGCGTCCGTTCCAGGTGAACCCGCCCGCGCAGTTTCTCAACATGGCGTCCGGGGTGAGCCCCATTCGCGACGTGGCGTGGGACGGCGCCGCGCTGACCGTGAACGCGGATCGGACCGTCGTCCCGCTGCGCAGGCCCGACCGCGTCGCGACGTTCCCGTTCGACGCCGGCCCCGTTCCCGCGCTGCTGAGGCGTGGCGACTGGACGGGCTCGTCCGACATGCACGACGAGGTCGGGTACGCCTCGGCGGCGCTCGGCTACTCCCTGACGCTGGCGCCACACGCCAGCGCGACGATCGCCCTCCTCGTGCCCCTCTCGGGCTCCCGCCGTCCCGACCTGGCGCGCGAGGCGCCGACGACGTGGGTGGAACGCGAACAGGCGTCCGTCGCGAACGCGTGGCGCGAGCGCCTGAATCGCGTGTCCATCGATGTGCCGGCGTCCGCCCGACCGCTCATCGACGCCATGCGCACCGCGCTGGCCCACGTCCTCGTCACGCGCGACGGTCCCATCCTGCGCCCGGGCACGCGGTCGTATGCGCGCTCGTGGATCCGCGACGGCGCGATGATGGCGGAGTCGCTGCTCCGTCTGGGCCACGGTCGCGTTGCCGCCGACTACCTCCGCTGGTACGCGCCGCACCAGTTCGCGGACGGCAAGGTGCCGTGCTGCGTCGACGCGCGAGGCGCCGACCCCGTGCCCGAGCACGATAGCGCCGGCGAGCTTCTGTTTCTCGCCGCCGAGGTGTACCGCTACACCGGCGATCGCCCGCTGCTGGAATCGATGTGGCCGCACGTCGACGCGGCCGCCCGGTATCTCGAGTCGCTGCGGCAATCGGAGCGCACCGCGGCGAACCTCGCGCCCGCCACGCGCGCGTTCTACGGACTCCTGCCGCCGTCCATCAGCCACGAGGGCTACTCCGCCAAGCCGATGCACTCGTACTGGGACGACTTCTGGGCGCTGAAGGGGTACAACGCGGCCGTCGCGATCGCCACGACGCTCGGACACACCGAGGCGGCGCGACGACTGCAGAGTGAGCGCGACGAATTCCGTGAGGACGTCCTTGCGTCGCTGCGCCATGCCACGGCCGCTCACGGCATCGCCTACCTTCCCGGCGCCGCCGAGCTCGGCGACTTCGATCCCACGTCGTCGACGATCGCCATGGCGCCGGCGGGGGAGCTCCACCGTCTCCCTCAGGACCTCGTGCTCGCGACCTACGAGCGGTACTGGCGGGAGTTCGTCGATCGCCGGGACGGTCGGGTGGTGTGGGAGGACTACACGCCGTACGAGCTGCGCAACGTGGGCGCGTTCGTCCGGCTG
>JBKPPN010000213.1:0-5477 GCA_046733575.1 Candidatus Methylomirabilota bacterium
GTGTATCTCGACGAACTCCTCGCGTCACGACATCGCACCGCTATGCTCCGCGAACACGCGCTGACGTCGCCGCGCGCCCGGTCACCGACGCCGAGACTGCGGTGCAGCGGACGGCGGGAACGCCTCACGACGCGCACTCCACCTCGCAGAGACGCACGTCGCACGGATCCGCGTCATCGTGGGTCCGTATACCTGGCTGCGGGTCTTCGTGCGAGCGGACGAGCCAGCAGCGTACCGAGCTCCGGCCCTTGATCGATACGACAGTCATCGCTGGTGGCGTTCGTGTCGAGCCCACGCGTCGGTTTGCCGCGGCGGCGCACGACGACGTCGGTCTGGTTGGTGACGCCGCATCAGTGAATCGGTCTCCTGCCTGCCCAGCCGCGTCGCGACCATGTGATGTTCGGCGGCCGTCTCGCGCGGTCGACGCGACACGGCAGGCGCGGCGCGAGACGACCCACCGCGCGCGGACGAGCGTCCGCGCGCGGTGGCCGTGTCGATTACTTCCGCTTGATGGTGAGCGTGGCGGTCTTCGTTGTGCCGTTGGTGGACGCGGAGATGGTGACGGTGCCGTTGCCGGCGGACGGCGACGTCGAGACGACCACCATGGCGGTCGTCTGACCGGCATTGACAGTGACGCTGGATGGCACCGATGCCTGGGTGGGCTTGCTGCTGGTCAGCGTGACGACGAGACCGTTGCTGGGCGCGGGTGCGGTGAGCATCACCGTCCCGACGGACGACTTGCCGCGCGCGACGGACGTCGGGTTCAGCGTCAAGGAGCCGATCGTGGGGGCCGGAGGTGGCGGCGGCGGCGTCACGGTGATCGCGGTCGTCTTGTCGGTACCGCTCAGCGACGCGGTGAGGCCGACGACCTGCGTCGTGGTCACCGCGGACGTCGCCACGGCGAACGACGCCGAGCTGGCGCCGGCCTGGACCGTCACGCTGGGCGGCACGGTCGCCACCGCGGTGTTCGCGCTGGAGAGCGTCAGGGCAACGCTCGTCGGCGCCCCGCCGCTCAGGATGACCGTGCCCGTCGAGGACGCGCCACCGACGACGGACGACGGGTTCACACCGACACCGGTGAGCGCGACGGGCGCCGACGTCGACGGCTTCCAGCCGAGCTGCACGACCTCGAAGTCGCTCGCCGTCAACGCGGCAAAGGCGGGATTGAGCACGTCGTTGTTCCAGCGCGTGTCGAACGTGCCCGTGATGTACATGTCCGAGCCGTTGTCGGCCACGATGAGGCCGTAGCGCTTCATGGCGCGGAAGATCTTCTGCATCTCGGGACTGAACGCCGAGATGTCCTTGCTCGCCTTGAGCCGCAGCCGCGCGCCCATCGGCAGGGCGCCCGCCGTGGAGCCGGCGCGGTGCGAGGCGGGATAGACGTAGCCGTTCGTCGTCCGGACCGTCACGCGGAAGGCGTGCTGGATCTCGGTGACGGCGGGATCGTAGACCTCGTCGTAACGGACGAGGCCGGGCAGGATCGCCAGCCCCGCCGCGTCGGCCGACGTCCAGCCGTCGGGACGACGGCCGTTCGTCTTCATGTCCCAGAAGGCGCCGCTGTCCGCCTCCCAGCTGCCCGTCGTCGTGTTGTAGTACACGTGGTAGAGCTCGTAGAGCAGCGTGTTGTCGCGATCCACGACGAGCAGATGCCGGTCCTGCGTGCCGCGACGATCGACGTTGCCGGGATCGCCGCCCTCGATCCAGTGGGGTTGCGTGATGGCCTGGGTGGGAATCGGATAGAACGGCACGCCGACGCCGTCGCTCTCGGACCCGTACGCGAGGAAGCGCACGGTCACCTTCGGCTGCGTCCCATCCACCACCGCGTACGGCATGCCGTAGACCTGCACGCTGCCGGCCGACACCTCGCCACCGAAGTCGGGATGCAATTTCCGCGTACCGCCGTTGTTGATGAACGCGACGAACGCAGCGGAGCCCGGATCGACGGGCGCCGCGCTCACGTCGGTGTTCCACCAGTTGTCCGCGGGAAAGAGCGGAAGCGGCCCGGGCAGTGCTCCGCCCTCGACGGGTCCGACGCCGGCAGCATGCGCGGCCGGCGACAGCAGCAGCAGTCCCGCGACGACGGCCGCGAGGTGAATCCACAGCGAGCGGTGGCGCGATCGAGCTGTCATCTGGGCCTCCTTGATCGCCGACCGCGCAACCGGCCGGGCGCAGCCCAGCCGCAGCGGCCATGCCAAGTGCCCGATGCCCGAAGCGGCTGATTTCCGATGCTGCGTGGACGCGGCGATGTCCGTCCCGCGTGCCGCCATGTCAGCCTCAGGGCGCACATCGTCACCTGCGCAACGCCGGCCCCTCGTGCGCCCGACATCCACGCTGCGTGCAGCGCCGCACGGGTCACGCGCGGCTCGCACGCCGAGGAAAGCGCGTAGTGGGTTGACACGCACGGACGATATGGCTCAGGACTGTCTCATCGTGGTTCCGCAGGTGTTCCGCCGTGTGCGTCGACGACTGGGCCACGCGACGTGGTGGGTGCCGCTCGTCGGCGCTGCCGTCGCGTACTACCGGCATCGCACCACGTCGCGGCGGGCCGCATCGCCGGCCGCGGACGACGTCACCGCCCTGACCGAGCGGATCCGCACCAAGATCGACGCGGGCGTGCTGCCGCCTCAACCGCCGAGATCCCTCCAGGCCGGTCGCGGGGACGGCTCGCTGTGCACCGCGTGCGACCGCCCCATTCCGCCCGACGAGCACGAGTGGAGCTTCTGGTCGGGCGGAGTCATGACGCACCGGTTCCACGTCGCCTGTCATCGACTGTGGGAAGCGGAGTGCCGCAAGCGCGGCTGGCGCGATCGCCGACCGCGGCGGAATCACACCGGCCGCGAGTGACGCCGGGCGGGGCTCGATTCCCCCACGCCCCCGAAGCGCACATGGCCCCCGGGCTGGCGATCTCGGGATGTTCTATGCTTGCCGACAAGCACGCTCGCGCGGCACACGCCGCGAGGCCACGCGTTCAGGAGTCAGCCATGACCGCGCGCTACGACGTCAGCGTCATCGGAGCCGGCATCTCGGGCATGTACCAGCTGCACCGGCTGCGCGGACTCGGTCTGCGCGCGCGCGTGTTCGAGGCGGGTGACGGCGTCGGCGGCACCTGGTACTGGAACCGCTATCCCGGCGCCCGCTTCGACTCGGAGTCGTGGACATACGGCTACTCGTTCTCCGACGAGATCCTGCAGGACTGGGAGTGGAGCGAGCACTTCGCCGCCCAGCCGGAGACCCTGCGCTACTGCAACTTCGTCGCGGACAAGCTCGACCTTCGCCGCGACATCGAATTCAACTGCCGCATCCGCTCCGCCGTCTACGACGACGTCGCCGGCGAGTGGGCGATCGAGAGCGAGGACGGGCGGCAGGCCCGCTCGCGCTTCCTCATCACCGCGGTCGGGCCACTGTCTGCGCCGACCATGCCGACGATTCCCGACGTGGAACGCTTCCGCGGCGAGGCGTATCACACCGGGCGGTGGCCGCACGAGCCGGTGAGCTTTGCGGGCAAGCGCGTGGCGATCATCGGCACCGGTGCCACGGCGGTGCAGGCGATCACGGAGATCGCCAAGACGGTCGGGCACCTCACCGTCTTCCAGCGCACCCCGAACTGGTGCGCCCCGCTCCACAACAGCCGCATCGACGGCGCCACGCAGGCAGAGATCAAGGCGACGTACCCGGAGATCTTCGCGCGCTGTCGCGAGTCGTTCGGCTGCTTCATCCACCAGGCCGATCCGCGCAACGCCCTCGACGTCAGCGCCGAGGAGCGCGAGGCGTTCTTCGAGAAGCTCTATCGAGAGCCGGGCTTCGGGATCTGGATGGGCAACTTCCGCGACGTGCTGATCGACCGGGACGCCAACGCCACGATCACGGAGTTCATGCGGCGCAAGATCCGCGAGCGCGTGAAGGATCCCGCGGTGGCCGAGAAGCTGATTCCCACCAACCACGGCTTCGGCACGCGGCGCGTCCCCCTCGAGAGCGGCTACTACGAGGTCTACAACCAGCCGAACGTGCGCCTCGTGGATCTCCGCGAGACGCCCATCGAGCGGATCACGCCGCGGGGCGTGCAGACGACGGACGCCGAGTACGAGGTGGACATGATCATCTACGCCACCGGCTTCGACGCGATCACCGGGGCGTTCGATCGCATCGACATCCGGGGACGCGACGGGCGGACGCTGCGCGACAAGTGGGCCGACGGCCCGCGCACGTATCTCGGGCTCGGCGTCGCGGGCTTCCCGAACCTGTTCACGCTCGTGGGACCGCACAACGCGGCGACGTTCTGCAACATCCCCCGCTGCATCGAACAGAACGTGGAGTGGGTCACGGCGCTCCTCGCCTCCATGCGTCACCGCGGACACACGCGGGTCGAGCCGACGGCGGACGCGGAGCGCGAGTGGACCCAGCACGTCCACGACACGGGCCGGCGCATGCTCTTCACCCAGGTCGACTCCTGGATGATGGGCATCAACTCCAACGTCGCCGGCAAGCAGAAGCGGACGTTCATCGTCTACGCCGGCGGCGCCCCGAAATATCGCGACCGCTGCGACGACGTCGCCGCTCGAGACTACGCTGGCTTCACGTTCGCGTGAGGCTCACCGTCGTCGTGAGCTGCCGAGAATTCCGCCCAGCACGCCGCGGATGATCTGACGGCCGATCTCGCTGCCGACGGTGCGCGCGGCCTGCTTGGCGAGCGCCTCGGCCGTGCCCTGGCGGCGCTTCGTCCCCCAGATCAGGTCACCCAGTCCGCCACCGCCCTCGGTCGACGGCTCGGGGCGTGTCGCGCGTGGTGAGGCCGGCGCCGGCGTCGGCGCGGGCTCGGGAGCGGGAGCCGACGTCTGGCGCGAGACCGGCGTCGACGTCGCGCCCGCGGTGCGGCCGCTCAGCTTCTCGTAGGCGGACTCGCGATTGACGCGGGTGTCGTACCTCGATCCCACGGGGCTCCGCGAGCGAACCGCGGCGCGCTCCTCGGCCGTGATGGCGCCCATGCGACAGCGCGGCGGCGCGATCAGCGTTCGCTGCACCGGCGACGGCACGCCCTTGTCCTGCAGCGTGGAGACGAGCGCCTCGCCGACGCCGAGCTGACCGATCACGGCGGCCACGTCGAGGGACGGGTTCGGCACGAACGTCTCCGCCGCGGTGCGCACCGCCTTCTGGTCGCGCGGGGTGTACGCGCGCAGCGCGTGCTGCACGCGGTTGCCGAGCTGACCGAGGATCTCGTCCGGGACGTCGTCGGGGAACTGCGAGCAGAAATACACGCCGACGCCCTTGGACCTGATGATGCGGACGACCTGCTCCACGCGCTGCCGCAGCGCAGGCGGCGCGTCGTCGAAGAGCAGATGGGCCTCGTCGAAGCAGAACACCAGCTTGGGCTTGTCGAGATCACCCACCTCGGGCAGAGTCTCGAACAGCTCCGACAGCAGCCACAGCAGGAAGGTCGAGTACAGCCGCGGCTTGAGGATGAGCTGCTCGGCGGCCAGGAC
>JBKPPN010000214.1:0-7706 GCA_046733575.1 Candidatus Methylomirabilota bacterium
GCTTGAGGCGGACGTCTTCGTAGGGCGCAGAGTAGGGGAAGTACGGGATCAACGTGAGGCCGGGCTCCTCGACGCGTGGACCGACGCCGCGAATGAACCCGTTCTCCCAGATCGGCGCGAACACGACCTTGTCGTGCAGGATGCGCTGGATCTGGTGCAGCATCTCCTCGCGCTTCTTGCGGTCCAGCTCGCGCGCCTGACGCTCGTAGAGGTCCTGCACCTCGGGCAGGACACCCATCGCGTACTGACCTCCGCTGGTCGCGACGGCCTGGATGCGCGTGGCCGCGTTGCCCGCCGTGCCGACGCCGCCGAAGACGAGGCCGCGCAGCTTCTTGTCGCTCCAGCTCGACGCGAAGGTCGCGCGCTCCATGGTGCGGATGCGCGTCCGGATCCCGACCGCGCCGAGGTAGCTGCCGATCGATTCTCCGGTGGACTCGTAGGGCGGGTTGATCGTGAAGTCGCCGCCGTCGAATCCGGAGGGGAACCCGGCCTCCGCGAGGAGCTGACGCGCCCGCTTCGGATCGTAGGCGTACGGCTCGATGGCAAGCGCGAAGTCCATGCTGCGTGGCACGACGTTGCCGGTGATACCCGCGAACCCGAGCTGCTCCGCCTCGTTGTTGGCCTTGCGATCGTTGGCGTGTTTCGCGGCGAGACGGTCGCGTCGGTCGTGCCAGGGCGACTTCGCGTCCCACTGATCGAGGAAATCGACGAAGAACACCGTGTTGCTCCGCACGGCGAGCAGCTTCAGGGTGGCCGTGCGCTTCACCTCCTGGGCCACGGGGCCGGTGAGGTAGTAGGCGATGTCGACCTCGCCCTTCTTGAGAGCCGCCGCGCGCGTCGTCTCGTCGGGCAAGCTGCGGAACACGAGCCGCTTCACGGCCGGCGCCTTGCGCCAGTAGCCGTCGAAGGCCTCCAGCACGAGCTCGATGCCCGGCGAGAAGCTGACCACGCGATACGGGCCCGCGCCGATGGGCGCCTTCTTGAACCCGTCCTCGCCCACCGACTCGACGTACTTCTTCGGGACGACCCACCCCGCGGCCGTCGCCGTCGTGCCATAGAAGGTGATGAAGTCGGGCCACGGCTCCTTCAGCACGAAGCGGACGCGGCGCGCGTCGACGACCTGCACCTCCTTCACCTTCTCCTTCAAGATTCTCGACGAGACGCCGCGGTATCGCTCGAACGAGAACTTCACGTCGGCCGCCGTGACGGGCTCGCCGTTGTGGAAGCGGGCGCTGGCGCGCAGAAGGAAGTCGTAGACGAGGCCGTCGGGGGAGGCCGACCACGACTCGGCCAGGCTCGGCGTGATGGGGCCGGCCGGCATCGGCTTCACGACCGCGTCGTGGATGGCGTAGAGGGTCAGGAACGGCGTGATGCCCTCGGTGTCGACGGGGTCGAGCCAGCGCGCCGCGAGCGTGACGTGCACGGCCCACGTGGCCTGACCCTCCGGTGCAGCGGTGACGCGCACGGGCAGCGCAATGGCGAGCGCGAGAGAGAGCATCGCGAGCCGCATCCACGACATGGGAGATCTCCCGCCGCGGGGGTCAGGTTCGCTCGGCCGTCAGATCGGGAAGCGTCCCCGCCGCGCGGAACCGCGCGAGGTCCTTTTCCGCGCGCTCCGTGAGGCCATAGGTAGCACGCTCGACGCGCTGAAACCAGCCGTACACGTCCCGCTGCAGGATCTTCGAGGCGTTCGGCACGAGCCCGGTCTCGCGCAGCACGCGCAGCTGTGCGGTGCCGGCGTCGCGGATGAGCAGCGCACAGCGCAGCGCTTCCTGGCGGTACGCCGTGACGAGCGGTGTCTTGTTCACGCCGCCGCGGTTCGGATCGCCGATGCGCCGTGCGTGCTCGCCGAGCAGCTGAGCGAGACGCCGCGCCCGCTGTCGCGGTCGATACGGTACCGGATCCAGGAGCACCTCGACGCGGGCGTCGACGATCATGAGGCCAAGGCCGAGGCGGCGGCACAGCGCGCGCACGTCGCGGCGATACACCGGCGCGCGCCGCGCGCCGGGTCCGCGCGGGCGGGGCACGGCGAGGTAGACGCGATCGGTCATGCCGAGACGGTCGACGCCCTGCAGAACGAGGGCGAGCGTGAAGGCGAGCTTGAGCTCGACGATGACAGGCGGCTCGTCGCCCCGCGTGGCGACCACGTCGCAGCCCGTCACCTCGGCCTTCACCTCGTAGCCCTGGGCTTCGAGGAAGGCCTTGACGGGTCCGTAAAGATCGGACTCGCTCAGACGCCGGCGCGGCGCAGCACGTGCGCGATGTTCTCTGGCGCCGGCTTGCGCGCTCCCCGCTCGATCTCGTGGATCATGTCGACCACCGCGGCGGACACGGGCGTGGCCACGTCGGTCTCCTTGCCCTTGGCCACGACGTGGCCGTTCATGTAGTCGATCTCGGTCGGCCGACCCTTCCGGACGTCCTGCGCCATCGACGCGCGCCAGTTGCGCGTCGACGCGGACGTCGGCGTCAGCATCTGGTCGAGCGCGACGTACGTCTCGCGGCGGGTCGAATCCGCCCACTGCTGTGCCGTGGCGCCGTTGATCTTGGGAATCGTGTACCCGAGCGCGAGTCCCACACGGGCGGACTCGCCGGCGAGGTGAATCGTGATGGCGCGGCCGACCTCGCTGCCCGCGATCTCGGCCGAGCCGAGGCCCGACATCGCCTGCACGGGATTGCCCATGGCGTTGGCGCAGAGCTTCGACCAGCGCTCGCCCCAGAGATTGTCGGTGGCGAGCGACCCGTCGACGACCTTCAGCATCTCCGCGAGCGCCGTGGTGCGCGCGGTGATGGTGTTGTCGTGCTCGCCGGCGCGGAACACGTCGTGACCCTTCGCCCCGCCGCGCTCCATGCCGCGCTCCACCTCGCCCGGCTTCCAGCACGCCACACCGATCTTCGACATCACGAGCCCGACGGAACGCTCGCCGCCGGCCACCGACGCCACGATGGGATCCGGCCAGCAGTTCTCGGAGGCGACGACGTAACCGTGCGGCGCGAGATGACGCACGGCGAGCTGCGTGGCCCACGCGGTGTCGTAGACCTTCATGGCCACGAAGGCGACGTCGAAATCGCGGGGCAGCCGCTGGGCCTCGTGCAGGTGCACCGCGTTCGGTTTCGCCTGGAAGGGATCGTGCGGCCCGGTGACCGAGATGCCGCGCGCGCGGATCGTCTCGATCTGCTCGGCCCACGCGTCGACGATCGTCACGTCGTGGCCCGCGCGCGTCAGGAACGCGCCGAGGTAGCTGCCGATGGCCCCCGCGCCCACGAACAGGATCTTGGTGCTCATGACGTCCTCCCGGGCCGAGGCCCGGGACGGATTATGGCACCGTCGCGCGCGTCGGCCGAGAAACGCTGCGATCGCGGCCGAGCACCATGCGGAGCGCTGCCTTCAGCACGTCCGGCGCAGGCAGCGATGGCACGCCGCAGCGCGAGAGCCAGATCGACGCGGTCAGCCCGACCGGTCCGCCGTCCACGATGAGAACGGGGACGTCGACGGCCGGCGTCATGCCGGCGACGTCAGCCGACGGATCTCGCAGAGGTAGGAGCGCAGCGACGCTGTCCCGCTCACGGGGTCGATCGCCGTGGTGCCGATGAGCAGGTTGTAGTTCGGGCTCCCCTCGCGGAATGGGTCGTAGCCCGGGGCGCCGATCTCCGCGCACGCCTGCCACCACCCGTGCGCGCCGATCACGACCCGCGGGTCGACGTCGTCGTTCAGGCGGGCGCGCGCGCGGGCCGTCCCGTCCGGCGTCTCGATGGAGACCCAGTCGCCGCTGGCGATGCCGCGCGCCCGCGCCGCGTCGGGGTGCAGCTCGATCTCGGGATGGGGGGAGCGCTTGCGGAGGCTCGCGATCGCGCGGTGCTGCGTCTGGCAGAACACCGACGACTTGGCGCTCGTCAGGATCAGCGGGAAGCGGGCAGCCAGATCGGGACGCGCGACGGGACCGATGGGCGGCTCGGAGAAATCGGGCAGCGGCGGGTAGCCGTGCTCGAGCAGCGTCTCGGAGTAGAGCTCGACCTTCCTCGACGGCGTGGCGAACCCATGCGGCACGCCGTTCACGATCTCGGCGTGCTTGGCGTGGCGCGTCGTGACCGGCACGCGCACGCCCGCGGGCGCGGCGCGAAGCTGCTCGAGACTGACGCCGGTCGTCGCGAGCTGGTGGCGATACGCCGCGTCCACGTCGCCGTTCCAGAAGAGTTCGCCGACGCCCAGGCGGCAGGCGAGGTCGAAGATGATGTCGACGTCGGAGCGCGCCTCGCCGACCGGCGGCACGACCGCGGGGCGAAGCTGGATGAGCGACTGCGCCTCCTCGCTGATCTCGAAGCCGAGCTTCAGCCCCTCGCGCTCGAATGCCGAGGCCACGGGGAGCACCACGTCGGCCAGCTCCGCGGTGGGGTTCATGAAGAGATCGGCGTGCGCGTAGAACTCCAGGCCCTGAAGGGCCTCGCGACCGCGCGGGCCGTCGGCGTGCGCGAGCAGCATGTTGGCGCCGAAGCCGAGCACCGTCCGCACGGGGTAGGGGTGACCGTCGCGAATGGCGCGGTAGAGATCGCGGGTGCCGATGGAGCCCCACCTCGCGGGACCGAGCGGACGCTCCGCGAGGCCGAGCGCGGGGGCCATGTGCTTCGCCGACGGCAGATCATCGCCCGCGATCGACGGAGCGTTGGCAGTCCCGAACACCACGTTGCCACCACGCACGTCGAAGGAGCCGGTGAGCGCGTACAGGAGCGACATCGCGCGCGCCGTCTGCGTGACGTTGGCGTGCTGCTCGTGGCCGCTCCACGCGTAGTAGGAGACGGGACGCGCGTGCCACAGCAGTCGCGCCGTCTCCTCGACCTGCGCGCGCGGGATCCAGCACGTCGCCTCGACGACGTCCGGCGTGTACCGACGACAGAGCCGCGCGTACAGCTCGAACGCGGGATGGCAGACGATGGAGCCTTGCCGCGTGTCCACGCGGTACTCGCCTTCGAGCGCGAGGTCTGCCGTCGCATCCGCGTAGGTTCCGGAGGCGGCGTCGTACGCCACGAGCCCACGCCTCGCGCCGTCCCACGCGAACAGCTTGCGCGCGTCGCCGTCGGCGACGACGTCGCGCTCGGTGAGCAGGCGACCGGTGTCCGCGCGCACCAGCAGCGGTCCGTTGCTCCAGGTGCGGATGAAGTCGCGGTCGTACCAGCCGCGCTGGATCAGGACGTTGGCGAGGCCGAGCGCGAGCGCGCCGTCGGTACCGGGGCGCACCCTGACCCACACGTCGGCCTTGCTCGCGAGACCAGCCCGTCGCGGATCCACGACGACGAGGCGCATCCCGCGCTTCAGGGCTGCGACGATCGCCGTCGCGTGCGCGAGGCGCGTGTGGCTCGGGTTGTAACCCCAGAGGATCAGGACGCCGGTGTTCTCGATGTCCGCCATGGCGCCGCCCGTGCCACCGGTGGCGACGCTGCCCACGCCGTAGGTGAAGCGCGTGGCAAAGCCGCGCCCCCAGCCGCACACGTCGAGCGTGATGCCGGCGTTCGGGGTGCCGATCGCATTGGCGAGACGTCGGATGAATCCGCTCGAGTCGGCGATCGCGCTCGTGGACGGCGACGACGACGTGAGCGCCACGGCGTGCGGCCCGTCCCGCTCGATGGTGCGACGGATCGCCGCCGCCGTGAGGTCGAGCGCCTCGTCCCAGCTGATGCGCTCCCAGCCGGGATCGGGATCCCCCTTCGGTCGCGTCCGCCGGAGGGGATGCGTGAGCCGGTCGGCGTGGTACACGATTTCGGGCGCCGCGCGGCCCTTGGCACAGATCGCATGCCCGGTCGGATGCGACGGATCGGGATCGAGCCGGGTGAAGCGGCCGTCCTCGACCGTCGCGATGGTCCCGCAGCGGGCGATGCAGAACGCGCAGTAGCCGTGGATCCGTCGGGTGCCCGTCTCCATCCTGTCTACGTTCTTGCCGCGTGGTGGGGCATCACGCCGCCTCTCGCTTCACGTCGACTGCGAGACGCCGGGACAGCGCGGTGCATCACCAATGCTTCTCGCGGGCCGGACGAATCGTGTCGACGTCGATCTGCCGCTCGCTCTTTCGGCGCGGCGTCAGTATCCCACGCCGCGGAGAGCGCTGCGTGCGTGGACGGTCATGGCAGCCGGATGGGCAGGTTGAGCGTCGTGAAGAGGCTGTTGAGGGCGTGGGCGAGCAGCTGCAGCGGCAGCGTCACGGGAACGTGCGCGAGGGCCGCGACGACCGGCCAGGCAACGAAGAGGAACAGCACGACGAGAAGCTTGTTCATGGCCGCGCCGCCGAATCCTGAGGTGGTCAGCGCCTCACCGGAGGCCATCCGATGCCCCGGGCCGCAGATTCTCCTGCACCCAGGCGACCGAGGCAAGCCGGGTCGTACCGATAAACGGCCGCGGGCGGCTCGACCGTCGGTGAGGGCGCCGACGACGCGCTACCGCGGGATCAGCGTGCGCACCTCGCCGTTGAACCAGCGGACCGAATCGACGCGGTCCTCGAGCCAGCGTCGACCGGCACTCGAGCTCGCGGCCAGCCCGGCGAGCAGTAGCAGGACAACCACCACCACGAACGTGGCCTTGCGTTTCATGGTCCACACCGGCCCGCGCATTTACTGCAGCCTGCGACCGCTCCGCAGCGGCAGGGAACGATCCAGAGGTAGCACGGCGATGGAAGAAGAGTCCACGTTTCGGCGAGCCGCGCGCGCGGCGACCGGTCGGCTCACGCGTGAAAGAGGGGATCGCGCATGGCAGCGTCCAGAATACGCCGTCTGCGCGCGTGTCTCTCTCACGATGTTGGCACTCGAAAGGTCGGGCTTCAGCGTCGTTGCACATCAGGTCGGCGAGGCGGCCTGCAAGTCCGCGAACCATTTAATGCGCGCCGGAGAAGGCCTGTAAGCCGGGTTCTGTCTCCTGGGCTTGCGCCCGGGCGACGATCATTTCTCTAGGGCGACGGTTACCCGGCGCCTCCAGCGGCCTGACCCGAGAGCCACGGGCGGGCCACCCGATCGCTCTCCTATTCGGCCTTGCTCCAGGTGGGGTTTGCCGAGCCGACGCGGTCACCCGTGCCGCTGGTGAGCTCTTACCTCACCGTTTCACCCTTACCGCCCTTGCGGGCGGCGGTCTCTTCTCTGTGGCACTTTCCGTGGGGTTGCCCCCCCTGGGAGTTACCCAGCACCCTGCCCTGCGGAGCCCGGACTTTCCTCCCGTCACGTTGCCGTGACCGGCGATCGCCCAGCCTTCTCCGACGCGCCCCTGAAGTATACCCGCTGCCCGGTCTACGACGGGACGAGGCGGCGCTGGGCGCCGTCCCAGCGCCAGAGGGGCCCCGGCGCGACCAGGTGGACGCCGCCGAGCCAGACGTCGATCGGGCGGATGCTGAGCCAGTCCTCATCGCCGCCCATGACGACGCGTCCGCGCTCGGTGATCTCCAGCGCATCGTCGCCGCCGGTCAGGAGCGGACGCAGCCGGCGCAGATAGGCGGCGAGCTGGACGTCGCCCATGCCGTGTGGCCGCACGCGCGGGTCCGCGCTCACCTCGCCGAAGAGCTCACCGAAGCGTCGCTGGCCCCGGCTCAGCACCTCGATGGTGGCCGATTCGATCTCGTTCAGGCCGTTGGCGATCGAGGGGAACCGACCGAGGTGGCAGCGGAAGGCGCCGGTCACGAATGGCAGCGCCACTGTCTCGCGCCTGAGGAACGCGGCGCTCGCGAGCGGATCGGCGC
>JBKPPN010000215.1:0-5640 GCA_046733575.1 Candidatus Methylomirabilota bacterium
TCTTCTTCCCGGGCACGCCGTCGGAGGCGACGGCGCGGTTCACGTTCCACGCCACGGCCCACATCACGGCCATCCAGCGGCGCGGCGAAGCGTTCTTCGTTGCGCACGCCGAGGGTACGCTCACGATGTACGTCCGTGACACGCCGGGCGCCAGCTTCGACGACCCCGCGAGCTTCGCCCAGGGCCATGCCGTCGCCACGGACGACGCGTCGTTCGAGAACATCACCAACGTCATCGCCCCGAACACGGGGAGCAACATGGTGTTCGGCGATCTCGTGCGCACGGCCGTCTCGCGCTTCCGGCTCGGTGGCAAGACGTACCAGCTCGGCACGCTGAATCTCCGCTCGCGGCTGGTGGCGCCGGCGAAGGCGACGCGCCTCGAGCCCGTGACGCCCCGGGCGATCCTCGTCGTGGGCGGCAACATCACGAATCCCCTGCCGGATCACGGCGGACCCGCGGATTGACCATCGCGCAGGAACAGCTCGCGCGGATCGACCACGTCGCGGCGGCGCTGGTGCGCGCCGCCGCGCCCGTTCGCTTCGTGCGCGCGACGAGCGATGCCGAGCGCGCGGAGATCTACGCGTTGCGCTACCGGACGGTCGTCGCGGAGGGCTGGGTCGACGCGGCGGCGCTCCCCGACGGGCTCGAGCGGGACGTCCACGACGAGCACGCCGTGCATCTCGTCGGTCGCGACGGGGACATGCTCGCCGCCACCGCCCGTCTCGTGTTTCCCGCCGCGACCGAGCTCTTCCCGACGGAAGAGGCGTTCGACGTTCGCCTCGACGACCGTGGGGGCGTCGTCGATCTCGGCCGCGGCATCGTGGCGCCCGCGTACCGCGGCCGCGGCCACGTCGTGTTCTTCGCGCTTCTCGCGGCGGTGTGGCTGGAGGCCCGCGCGGCCGGCTTCACGCGCGTCTGCGGGACCACGGCTCCGTCGATGCTGCCGCACTACCGGCAGATGGGGTTTCACGTCGACGTCCTCGGTCCGTCCCGCGTCTGGTGGGGCGAGACGCGCCTTCCCATCCTCATGGACGGTGCGCGCGCATCGACGACCGCGCTCGAGCAGCTCGTGACGCCGCCGGCGATCTCCGCGACGCCTCAGGCGGTCGGGTCGAGGACCATCACCGGGATCTGACGGCCTGCGCGGCGCTGATACGCCGCGTAGCCCGGATAGAACGCCACCACACGCGGCCAGAGGTGGGCGCGCTCGTCTCCCGCCGCCTCACGCGCGACGTACGGCTTGGTCGTTCCCTGGACCGCGACGAGCGCGCGCGGCTGGGCGCGCAGGTTGTGATACCAGCCGGGGTGATGGGGATGCCCGCCGCGTGACGCGATGAGGATGACGCGTGGTCCATCGACGAGCGCCAGCAGCGGCACGACCCGCCGCCGACCGGTTCGCGCGCCGACGGTCTCCAGGAGCACGACGTTGGGATGAAAGCGCGTGCCCGCGGCGGTCGAGAGAGCTCCGCCCGTCGCGCGCAGCAGCACGCGGTCGACGTGGGTCAGGACGTTGACGTAGAGCCACGCGCCGGGTCGTGATGCGGCGAGACGAACGAGACCGCGCTCGATGGGTTCCAGCACCGTCAGGACGAGCCCGGCCGCACGTGTCGGCCGCGCCGCCACACGGACCAGGACATGCCGACGGCGAGGATCGCCGCGACGCAGAACAGGCCGAGCCACGAGATGGCGGCGACGTTCTCGATCGGCAGCCAGCCCCAGCTGGCGAGGAGCCAGAAGAGCGACGCGAGGAAGGCGTTGACCAGGAGCAGACCGAGGCCGCCCATCGAGCGCAGGGTGAGGCGGAGGCATATGACCCACCCGATGAGCAGGACGACGCCGACGAACACCGTGGGCGGACGCCACTCGAAGTGCGTACGCTGGAGCCACGCGTAGTACGAGTACCGCGTGGGATTGTACGTGGCGCCGGCCACGACGAGCGCGAACGCGAATCGCGCGAGGAACCCGCCGCGGGTGAGCCCTGGACTGGCCGCCATGCCGGGCATGATACTGGGTCGCAGCACAGAGAGGAGATCAGTCATGCCCGAGTACATCCCGAGTCCCCGACAGTGGGTGCGCGAGCAGGTGGAGCAGTACGAGGGCAGCGGCGGCACGCAGGGGACGACGCTGCGCGATACCGGCCTCCCGGTGATCATCGTGACGCATACCGGCAACAAGACCGGCGCGATCCGCAAGACACCGCTCATGCGAGTGGAGGACCGTGGACGCTACGTGCTCGTCGGCTCGATGGGCGGGGCGCCCACCGATCCCGTCTGGGTCCACAACCTGCGCGCCGACCCCGCCGTGGAGATCCGCGATCTGACCGCGGTGACACGGATGCGCGTGCGTGAGGTGAAGGACGAGACGGAGCGCGCACGCCTCTGGAAGCTCGCGACGGCGGCGTTTCCGCCCTACGAGGAATATCAGGCGAAGACGACGCGGCGGATCCCGATCTTCGTGGCCGAGCCGACGGGCGAGCGGGCGACGGCGTGAAGGTCGTCGACGCGGTCGCGCGCATTCTGAAGACGGAGGGCGCCGGGTTCCTCAGCGCGTATCCGACCACGCCGGTGATCGAGGCCTGCGCGAAGGTCGACATCCGTCCCGTCCTGTGCCGCCAGGAGCGCGTCGGCGTCGGCATCGCGGACGGCTACGCGCGCGTGACGAACGGCCGGTCGCTCGCGGTCTTCTGCATGCAATACGGACCGGGCGCCGAGAACGCCTTCCCCGGCGTGGCGACCGCGTACTCGGATTCCACACCGATGCTGCTGCTGCCGCTCGGCCACCCGCGCGACCGCGCCCAGGTGTTTCCGCTCTTCAGCTCGGCGCGGACCTATGCGTCGGTGACGAAGTCGGTCGAGACGCTCACGGTCGCGACACAGGTTGTCGACGTGATGCGCCGGGCGCTGAGCCAGATGCGAATGGGACGTCCGGGGCCGGTGATGGTCGAGATTCCGACCGACGTCCTCGGCGACGACGTGCCCGACGCGCTGATCGACGCATATCGACCGGTCAAGGTGACGTCGGCGGGCGCCAACGCTGCCGACGTCGACGTGGCGGCCCGCGTCCTGCGCGAGGCGCGACGCCCGGTGATCCACGCCGGCCAGGGCGTCCTCTACGCGCAGGCCTCGGACGATCTCGTGGAGCTGGCCGAGCTGCTCCAGGCGCCGGTGATGACGACGATGGAGGCCAAGAGTGCGTTCCCGGAGGACCACGCGCTCGCGCTCGGCACGGGCGGGCCCGCCGTCACCGGGCCGACGCTCGAATATCTCCGCAACGCCGACGTCGTCTTCGGCATCGGGTGCAGCTTCACGCGGCACGGGATGGCGGTGACCATCCCGTCCGGCAAGACGCTGATCCACGCGACCAACGACGAGCGCGACCTCAACAAGAACTACGCCGCGGACCATCCGCTCCTCGGCGACGCCCGGCTGGTGCTACGCCAGTTCATCGAGGCGGTGAAGAGCCAGGGTGGACGTCCATCCGGACGTGAGGGGGTGGCGGCCGAGCTCGCACGCGTGCGCACGGCATGGCTCGCGGAGTGGCGCGCGACGCTCGGCTCCGACGAGGCGCCGATCACCCCGTATCGCGTGATCGCGGAATTCATGCGCGTCGTCGATCCGCGGCAGGCCATCGTCACCCACGACTCGGGCAGCCCCCGCGATCAGCTCCTGCCGTTCTACCGGGCGGTGTCGCCGCGGAGCTATCTCGGCTGGGGCAAGTCGCACGCCCTCGGCACGGGACTCGGGCTCGTCATCGGCGCCAAGCTCGCCGCGCCGGACAAGCTGTGCGTCAACTTCATGGGGGACGCGGCATTCGGCATGACGGGGCTCGACTTCGAGACGGCCGTGCGCTGCGGGATCCCGATTCTCACCGTCGTGCTGAACAACTCCGCCATGGCCATCGAGATCCCGCACCTGGTCGTCTCGCACGACAAGTACGGCGTGCGCGACATCGGCGGCCGCTACGCGGACCTCGGGCGCGCCATGGGCGGCTGGAGCGAGCGCGTGGAGCGGCCCGACGAGATCGCGGGCGCCTTCACCCGCGCGCGGAAGGCCACCGAGAACGGGCAGGCCGCGCTGCTCGAGTTCATCACGAGCCAGGAGACGCGCTTCTCCCACCGCGGGGCGCTGCGCTAGCGGGAGTGGACGTCACGGGCCGCGTCATCTTCCTCGACATCGACGGCGTGCTGGCGCCCATCCGCCAGTGGGATCGCTACGGCGATCTCGAGCCCGCGTGCATCGCGGTGCTGAACGAGATCGTGGCCCAGACGGGCGCCGACGTCGTCGTGTCGTCGACGTGGCGCTATGGCAAGACCGTGGCGGAGCTGCAGGAGATGCTGGACGCCCACGGGTTCGCTGGTCGCGTGCGCGACAAGACGCCCGTCGGACCGCCGGGCGCCACGCGCGGCGAGGAGATCGCGGCCTGGCTGTCGCGGGACCGGGTGGACGACTACGTGATCGTCGACGACCACGTCGACATGGGCCCGCTCGTGAGCCGTCTCGTGCTGACGCAGCCCGCGCACGGACTGCGCCCGGCCGATGGCGCTCGCGCGGTGGCGATGCTCCTGCGAACGGACGTTAGCGTGCGCGCGGCGCCGCGATCGCCGCGCTGACGTCGGCCGGCGCCGAGCGCGCGGCCGTCGTGCGCTGCCACGACTGCACCACCGGCAGCACTTCCTTCGCGTAGAGGCGCAGCCCGGTCTCGGCCACGTCGTACGGCGTCCCGCCGAAGCGGAACGACGTGGCGAGCTCGAAGTCGCCCACGAGGGCCCGCCGTTCCTCGAGCTTGCGCAGGATTCGATCGGGCGGTCCCCACACCGCGGCCTCCATGAACGCCGAGACGATGCCGTCCATGCCGATCTCGCGCGCCATCGCGATCTTCTGGGCGTAGGCGTCGTAGCCCTTCACGGTGCTGAAGTGCGGACCGAGCAGCTCGTAGTGATAGAAGTTGCTCTCCACGAACTTGCCCATGTACTGCCGGGCCATGGCCTCCGCGCCGTCGTGCGTCGGCGTGCAGACGCAGAAGTCGGCGAGGAGCGGCGGCTCGGCCTCGACGCCGTGCAGCTCGCGCACGAGCTCCCGGTGCTTCTGGATGGCGGGCAGGCGCAGCGGCCACGGGCGGTCGGCGAACATCACCATGTGCGCGTTCAGCCGCGCCGCGGACACGACGGAATCGTCCGACGACGCGACCGCGTACACGCGGCCGTCGAAGCTGCGCGTCGGCCGCGGCCGGAGCTCCGTCCGCGGCTGGTGATAGAACGGACCGTCGCCTTCCATGAATCCCGTGCGGAGCCCGCGCAGGATCATCGCGGAGGCCTCGTCGAAGCGCTCACGCGACTCGTCCATCGTCCCGCGGAAGGCGGCGAACTCGCGGCGCGCGAGGCCGCGCCCGATGCCGAGGCGCAGGCGGCCGCCGCTGAGCAAGTCGAGCACGCACACCTGCTCGGCGACGCGCAGCGGGTCGTGCCAGGGCAGGATCACGGCCGCGGTGCCCAGGCCGACCTCGGGACACGTCGCGGCGAGATACGACATCAGCTGCAGGTTGTCGGGGCAGAACGAGTAGTCGTTGAAGTGATGCTCCACCGACCACAGCACGTCGAACCCGAGGTCGGCGGCGAGACGCGCCAGCCGCAGCTCCTCGTCC
>JBKPPN010000216.1:0-28357 GCA_046733575.1 Candidatus Methylomirabilota bacterium
ATCGCGAGGGGCGGACGACCGACCAGCGGCCGCAGCACGACGCGCTCCATGGCGAAGGCGAACGCGACCATGACGACGAGCGCGAACGCTATGGCGGGACCGAGCCCGACGCGCGCCAGCACGCCGACCACCGCCAGCGCAGCGAAGAGCGTCATGGTGCCCTGCGCGAAGTTGAAGACGCCGGACGCCTTGTAGATCAGCACGAATCCGAGCGCGACGAGCGCGTACATCACGCCGTTCAGGAGGCCGCTGATGGCGAGCTCGATGCCGAAGAGCAGATCAGGCATCCGGCACGTCTTCCAGCCGCACCACGCGCGACACCTCCGACGTGCGGCCGTCCTCGTACGTCACGGTGGCGCGCACGGTGACGTCGCGGCGCGCCGCATCGTAGAGGGCGTCGATGATGTCGCGGTACCGGTCGTGGATGAAGCGGCGCCGGAGCTTGCGCGTACGGGTCATCTCCGCGTCGTCGGCGTCGAGCGCCTTGTGCAGGAGCGCGAAGCGGCGCACGCGCTGGGTGGAGGCCAGGCTCTCGTTCGTGCGACGCACCTCGTCGCGGACGAGCGCGTAGACGACGGGGTTCTGAGCCAGGTCGGTGTACCCCGTGTAGGAAACGCCGCGTCGCTCGGCCCAGTTCCCCACCACCTCGGCGTCGATGTTGATCATCGCGGTCACGAACGGCCGGTCGTGCCCCAGCGCCACCGCTTCCTTCACGTAGGGGCTGAACTTCAGCTTGTTCTCGATGTACTGCGGGGCGAACACCGAGCCGTCGTGCAGTCTCGACACGTCGCGCACGCGGTCGATGACGACGAGATGGCCGTCGGGATCGAGGAGGCCCGCGTCCCCGGTCACGATCCAGCCGTCGCGCAGCGTCGCCGCGGTCGCCTCCGGATTCTTGAAGTAGCCCGCGAAGGCTCCCGCCGCCTTGACCAGGACCTCGCCCCGCTCGGTGATCTTCAGCTCCACCCCGGGGATCGGCGGACCAACCGACTCCAGCTTCACCCGGTCGTCGCGATGCAGGGTCACGGGCGCGCACGACTCCGTCATGCCGTAGAGCTGCTTCAGGTTGACGCCGAGCGTGCGGAAGAACTGCATCATCTCGGTACCGAGGGCGGCGCCCCCCGTGATCGCCGAGCGGATGCGACGCAGTCCCAGCTGATCGCGCAGCGGTGCGAAGACCAGGACCCGGCCCACCGCGTCGGCCAGGCGCAGCGTGAGGGGCACGGGCTGACCCTCGAGGGCCAGCTTGGCCGCGCGCATCCCGCGCGGGAGGAAGAACCGCGTCAGGCCACGCTTGAGCCAGTCGCCGTCCTCGATCTTGACCTGCGCCTGCGAGAGGAGGGTTTCCCAGATACCCGGCGGCGCGAACGTGAGGGTCGGCCCGATCTCGCGGAAGTCGTGCCGCACCGTCGTTGTGTCCTCGGGACAGTTGATGGTCGCGCCGGAGACGATCGCCACCGCGAGCGAGAAGAACGCGTCACCGATCCACGCCATGGGCAGGTACGCCATCAGCTCGTCACCGGGGTGCACGGGCTCGACGGCCATGAAGTTGCGCGCGGTGTCGAGGAGCGCGCGGTGCGAGAGCATGACGCCCTTCGGGAAGCCCGTCGTGCCCGAGGTGTAGTTGATGATGGCGATGTCGTCCGCGCCGCCGCGCGCCACCTCGGCCTCCACCAGGCCGGGCTCGGCGGCGAGGCGCTCGCCGCCGCGGGCCTCGACGTGCGCGAAGGCGACGAGGAGCGGATCGTCGTACTGCCGCATCCCCTTGGGGTCGTCGAAGACGACGTGCTGGACGCCGGGCAGCTTGTCGCGCATCTCGAGGACCTTGTCGACCTGCTCCTGGTCTTCGGCCACGACGAAGCGCGACTCCGAGTGATCGATCACGTACTGCATCTCGGCGGCGATGGCGTCCTGGTAGAGCGGCACGGGCACGCCGCCGAGGGCCATGGCGGCCAGCTCGGCCCAGTAGAGCTCGGGGCGGTTGTCGCCGATCAGCGCGAGCTTGTCGCCACGGCGGAACCCGAGGGCGAGGAGCCCGGCCGCGAAGCGACGGACGTGGTCGGCGTAGTCCGCCCACGTGTAGGTCTGCCAGATGCCGAACTCCTTCTCGCGCATGGCGGGCCGCCGCGCCGTCTCGCCGCGCGCGCGGGCGAAGAGCAACCGGGGCAGCGTGTCGTCGTGCGGGCTCACGTCGCCTCTCCCAGGTAGGCCTTGACGACGGCGGGGTCGACGCGCACCTCGTCCGGCGTCCCCTCGGCGATCTTCTCGCCGTGGTCGAGCACCACGACGCGATGGCTGATGTCCATGACCACGCCCATGTCGTGCTCGATCAGCATGATCGTCGTCGACCACTCGTCGTTGACGTCGAGGATGAAGCGCGCCATGTCCTCCTTCTCCTCGAGATTCATGCCCGCCATCGGCTCGTCGAGGAGGAGCAGCTTCGGCTCCATGGCGAGCGCGCGCCCGAGCTCGACGCGCTTCTGCAGCCCGTAGGGCAAGGCTCCCGTCGGCGTCTTCCTGATGTGGTTGATCTCGAGGAAGTCGATGACGCGCTCGACGGCGGCGCGGTGCGCCGTCTCTTCCGTCACGCCCGGTCCCCAGTAGAAGCCCGCCGCGAAGAGGCCGCGGCGCATGTGGATGTGCCGACCGGTGAGGATGTTGTCGAGGACGGTCATGCCCTTGAAGAGCGCGACGTTCTGGAACGTGCGCGCGATGCCGAGGCGCGCGACCGCCTGCGCGCCGAGGTCCGTGCGATCGCGGCCCTCGAACAGGATCTGACCACGGGTGGGACGGTAGACGCCGCTGACCACGTTCAGCATCGACGTCTTGCCCGCGCCGTTGGGACCGATGATGGAGAAGATCGCGCCGGGCTCGACGTTGAACCCGACTCCCTGCAGGGCCCGGATCCCGCCGAAGGCCAGATGGACGTCCTCGACGACCAGGATCGGATCAGCCATGTGCCTTCACGATCAGCCGCCTGCTGTCACGCGCGCCTCCGCAACCTCGCGGAACTGATGCCGCTTCGGGAGGGACCCGAGGAGTTGCCGGAGTGTACAGGCGGCCCAGGAAGCTGTCAAGCGGTTTGGGCCATACTGAAAGGCACTTAGCAGGCGGTGCCCCTTCGCGAGCACCGCCTGTCAGCCCGCGCGCCGACGGCAGGAGTCGCCGGCGCGCTGCGCGCTACTTCCGTTCCGCGGGTGGCGTGACGGGAGTACTGGTTGCGGGCCCGCCGGGAGAGGGCACCGGTGTTCCCGTCGCGCCGCCCTGCCCCGCGGCCTGGGCCTTCTTCGCGTCCTCGATCGCCTTGCCGAGCTGCGAGTCCGGGCGGACTGGCTCGATGAAGAGGATGTGCTGGGCGTTGATGATCATGTGATCGGGCCCGTGCATCTCGCGGCCGCGCTTCACCAGTGTGTTCGTCACCTGCTTGGTGTCGGGATTCTGCTGCGTGTGGATGTAGTAGACGTCTTTGAGCGTGGGGTACTGGGCCGCCAGCTTCTCGAGCTTGCCGAAGTACACCTGGCCGTTCGTCAGCACCACGGCCTGGTACTGCGTCCCGAGGTCGGGGCTTCCCGACACCTTCTGACAGCCGATCCCGGCCAGCACGACGGCCGCGATCATCCCCGATGCGACCAGCGATCTTCGGATCACCCTGGCTCCTCCTCGTCCGGCGCGCGTCGTTCCGCGCGCGCGGCGACCGCGAAAACCGCACCAGCCTAGCACGCCGCTCCTCGGCGGCCGGCGAAGGACTTTCGCGTCGACGCTCAGCGCAGCGCGCGCTCGACGAGGGGTTCGGCGAAGTACAGGACGAACGCCGCGCACACGACGTACATCAAGGGGTGCACCTCGCGGGCCTTGCCCGTCGCGATCTTGACGACGGCGTAGGTGAGGAACCCCGCGCCGATGCCGTTCGTGATGGACCACGTGAAGGGCATGGCGAGCATCGTGATGAAGGCGGGAACAGCCTCCTCGTGGTCGTCCCAGCTGATGTCGCGCGCGATCGCCATCATGTAGAAGCCGACGAGGACGAGCGCCGGCGCGGTGGCCTGCGCGGGGATGACGCCGGCGATCGGCGCGAACCACATCGCGCCGAGGAAGAGCACGCCCACCGTGACGGCAGCCAGCCCCGTGCGCGCGCCATCCGCCACGCCGGCCGCGCTCTCGATGTAGGTCGTGTTGCTGCTGGCGTTCGCCACGCCGCCCGCGACGGCGGCCACCGAGTCCACCAGGAGCACTCGCCGCGTCCCGGGCAGGTGGCCGCGCGCATCCAGGAAGCCCGCCTGCCCTCCGACCCCGATGACCGTGCCCATCGTGTCGAAGAAGTCGCTCAGCATCACGGAGAACGTGACGAGCGTCGCCGTGAGGACACCGAGGCGCGCCACGACGCCGAAGTCGAGGCGACCGAACGTGGAGAAATCCGGCCACTGGACGACGGACGCGGGGATCCGCGCCGCGCCGGGCGTCGGGAACGCGTTCCAGCCACCGAGCACGCCGTTCGCCGCGATGGCGAGGACCGTCGTGGCCAGGATGCCGAGGAGCAATCCGCCGCGCACGCGCCGCGCCGTCAACGCCGCGGTGAGCACGAGGCCGGCGACGAAGACGACGATGGGCAGCGTGGTGAACGAGCCCAGTGCCACGGGCAGCGGGCCACTCGTCGGCTTGACCACGAAGCCGCCGGTGAAGAACCCGATGAACGCGATGAACAGTCCGATGCCCACGCTGATCGCGCGCTTCAGGCCGAGCGGGACGGCGTCCATGACCGCTTCGCGGAATCGCGTCAGCACCAGGATCGTGATGAGCGCACCCTCCAGCACGATGACCGTCATCGCCTGCGGCCACGTGAGCCCGCGTCCCGCCACGAGCTCGAAGGCGACCACCGCGTTGAGCCCCATGCCCGGCGCGAGCGCGAAGGGGTAGTTCGTGAACAGCCCCATCGCGATCGACAGCACACCGGCGGTGAGACACGTCGCGGTGAGCGTGGCCGCGAAGGGGAGCCCCTTGCCCTCGAGCCCCGGGATGCCGACATAGCCGAGGATGATCGGGTTCACGAACAGGATGTAGGCCATCACCATGAAGGTGGTGACGCCGGCGCGGATCTCCGTCCGCGCCGTGGTGCCGCGCTCCCGCAGCTGGAAGAGATCGGCTATGACTCCCTCGAACCCGACCCGACGAGCCGCGAGGCTTCCACGCGCCGTCTTCCGAGCCGGGGGGCTTGGGGGCGTCGAGCCCCCATGTTGGCTACGTCCGAAACTTCCGGAAGTCGACGGGGCGCTTCTCCACGAAGGCGTTCCGGCCTTCCATGGCTTCTTCCGTCTGGTAGTAGAGGTTGAGCGCGCTGATGGCGAACTGCGCCACGCCGGCGCGCTGCTCGGAGTCGATGTTGAACGACTGCTTGGCGAGCGCCAGCGCGGTGGGACTCTTCTCCAGCAGCTCGCGACACCACTGCTCCACCTCGGCGCGCAGATCCTTGAACGGGACCACTTTGTTGACGAGCCCCATCGTGAGGGCCTCCGCCGCCGAGTACTGACGGCAGAGGTACCAGATCTCGCGCGCCTTCTTCTCGCCCACCACGCGCGCGAGATACCCGGTCCCGTGCCCGGCGTCGACGCTGCCCACGCGCGGTCCGGTCTGGCCGAAGATCGCGGTGTCGGCGGCGATGGAGAGGTCGCAGAGGACGTGCAGGACGTGGCCGCCGCCGATGGCGAAGCCGTTCACCATCGCAATCACGGGCTTGGGAATGTGACGGATGGCGTTGTGCAGCGCCTCCACGTCCATGGGCCGGCCGCCCGACGCGGCGTAGCCTTCCTCGCCGCGCTCCTTCTGGTCACCGCCGGCGCTGAACGCCTTGTCGCCCGCGCCCGTGAGCACCACCACGCCGATCGAGCGGTCCCAGCGCGCGTCCTCGAAGGCGTGCGTCATCTCCTGGACCGTCTTCACGCGAAAGGCGTTGCGGGCCTGCGGCCGGTTGATGGTGATCCACGCCACGCCGTCGTTCTTGTCGTAGAGGATGTCGGTGTACGTCATCGCGGGTGACAGTAGCAGAAAGCGGGTGGATCAGCGGCGGGGTGATGCGTGCCGGGCACCAGCCTGCGCTGCGCGGCGACGGCCCCGGGGTGCCGTCGCCGCGCGGGGCGTTACCGCCGGCGCAGAATGCGGCGCCCCAGTGACAGGGCGGCCATCCCCGATCCCAGCAACGCCAGCGTTCCGGGCTCCGGCACCGTCGTCGATGTGCTGCCGCCGAACGTGAAGTCGTCGATGGTGAAACCGGTCTGGCCGAGTCCGATGATCTTGAAGCCGCCGATCTCTGCCGTCGCGCGCTCGACGCCCACGAAGTTGCCCGCCGTGACGTTGCCCTGGTCGAGGATCGTCTCCTGCTGGCCGCTGAACGCGAAGTTCGTGTCGAGCGCGATGATCTGGACATCGCCCAGCGACGGATTGAGCCAGAAACCGACCTTCGACACCTTGGTCGGGAAGAAGATCTCGATCAGCGCGCCCGGACCGAACAGCGTGGTGTCCTCGAAGCTGACGGGACCCAGCACGGTGGTCGGCGACTTCGCGTCACCCGCGATGTTGCCGGACAGCGAGTACAGCGCGGGTGTGTTGACCCCGACCTGGCCGCCCACGGAGAACTGGACGCCGGGGATCTGATTGAACACGCGCGCATCCGCGGACACGGGATCGCCGGACGTGTAGCTCGTGATCGTCTGGGGCGTCCGCGTCGGCACGTTCTCGAAGTTCTCCACCGTGGCGTTCGTCTGGAAGGCGGAGATGTCGGCCGCGTTCTGCGTGTTGATGACGGCCGCTTCCGCGGTTCCGACGAGGGCAAGCGCGACAACAGAGCAAGCAATCCTGAAGACCATGGCTCCTCCACGTGTCGTGAGACCGGCGATCACGCGGTCTCGATGTGTATTCATCGCAGCGGACGATGCGCTGGCGCGGAAGACGGCAAATCTGGTGCCGCGCCGCGAACGTCGGCGTCGACAGTGACTTACGACGGCCAAGACGACGCGGCTGTAAAAACCTTCGACATGGTCTCCGGGCCGTTCGTGGCGCCGATTCCCGTCCACCGGCAAGAATTTCATGGCGCTGCGCGACGCGGCGTGAGCGACGGTCGTCGGGCGACTGTAAAGCGGGATGACAATCGCGGTGCGGGGCGCCCGTGGCGCCATCACACGCCGCGATCGTGTCGTGGGGCGCCGCGGACGGCGCTACAGCGGCTTCTTGAGGAGGCGGCTGAGCTCGCCGACGACGCCGCGGCGGAAGGTGAGGACGCAGACGACGAAGATCGCCCCCTGCACGATGGTGACCCACGCACCGAGCTGGGCGAGATAGTTCTCGAGCGTGATCACGATCAACGCGCCCACCACGGGTCCGAAGACGGTGCCCATGCCGCCGAGCAGCGTCATGAGCACGACCTCGCCCGACATGCTCCAGTGCACGTCGGTGAGCGACGCGAGCTGGAAGACGAGCGCCTTCACGCTGCCCGCCAGTCCGGCCAGGCCCGCCGACAGCACGAAGGCGATCAGCTTGTAGTGGTCGGTCGTGTAGCCGAGCGACGTGGCGCGCGGCTCGTTCTCGCGGATCGACTTCAGGACCTGGCCGAAGGGCGAGTGGATCGTGCGGTAGATCAGCAGGAAGCCGGCCACGAAGACCACGAGCACGACGAGGTACATCGTCATCGTGTGGTTGAGGTCGAGCACGCCGAGGAGGCGACCGCGCGGGACGCCCTGGATGCCGTCTTCACCGTGGGTGAACGGCGCCTGCACGCAGAAGAAGAAGATCATCTGCGACAGGGCCAGCGTGATCATCGAGAAATAGATCCCCTGGCGGCGGATGGCGAGCAGCCCGATGACGACGCCCAGGGCGGTCGCCACCACCGTGCCGAGCGCGATGGCCAGCTCGGGCGGGAAGCTCCACACCTTGGCCGCGTGCGCTGCAGCATAGCCCGCCGAGCCGAGGAACATCGCGTGACCGAACGAGAGCAGCCCCGCGTAGCCGACGAGCAGGTTGAAGGCGGCCGCGAACAGCGCGAAGCACATCGCCTTCATGAGGAAGACGGGGTAGACGACGAACGGCGCCGCGAGGAAGAACGCGACCATGACGACGAAGGCCACGGCCTGGTGGCGTGCCGTCTCCGTCGTGACCGGGACGACCTCGGCGCCGACGTACTCCTTCACGGTGGCCATGGCTACGGCGCGCGACCGAAGAGTCCGGCCGGCTTGACGAGCAGTACCACGGCCATGATCACGAAGATGACGGTGTTCGACGCCTCGGGGTAGAACACCTTGGTCAGCCCTTCCACGATGCCGAGGGCAAAGCCGGTGAGGATCGATCCCATGATCGAGCCCATGCCGCCGATGACGACGACGGCGAAGACGACGATGATCAGATTCGATCCCATGAGCGGATTCACCTGGTAGATCGGTGCCGCGAGCACGCCGGCGAGCGCGGCCAGCGCCACGCCGAATCCGTACGTCAGGGTGATCATGCGCGGCACGTCGACGCCGAACGCCTGGACCACCGCGGGATTCTCGGTCGCCGCGCGCAGGTACGACCCGAGCTTCGTCCGCTCCACGACGTACCAGGTGGCCAGGCACGTGGCGAGCGAGAAGCCGATGACCCAGGCCCGGTAGTTGGGCAGGAACATGAAGCCCAGGTTGTGACCGCCCGTGAGCTGCGGCGGAATCGCGTAGGGCAAGCCCGACGAGCCGTACTCGTTGCGGAAGGCGCCCTCGATGATGAGAGCCAGTCCGAATGTGAGGAGCAGGCCGTACAGATGGTCGAGCCCGGCGAGGCGTTTGAGGAAGAAGCGCTCGAGCAGGATGCCGACGACTCCGACGACGAGCGGCGCGAGCAGGAGCGACCACCAGTAGCCGAGCCCGGCGTACTGCAGCGTGAAGTACGCCACGAACGCGCCCATCATGTACTGCGCGCCGTGCGTGAAGTTGATGATGTTGAGCAGGCCGAAGATGACGGCCAGGCCCAGGCTGAGCAACGCGTAGAACGAGCCGTTGATCAGCCCGAGCAGGAGCTGGCCGAAGAGCGCCTGGGTCGAGATCGGTCTACTTCTTCACGAGCGAGCACTCACCCTGGTCGATGGGCCGGAAGGCCTGGGCGGCCGGGATGGTGCTGCGCAGCTTGTAGTAATCCCACGGCGCCTTCGACTCCGACGGTTTCTTCACCTCGAAGAGGTACATGTCGTGGATCTTCCGACCGTCGGCCCGGATCGTCCCCTTGCCGAAGAGGGAATCGTCGGTGGGCATCTCCTTCATCTTCGCGATGACCTTGGTGCCGTCGTCGCTCTTGAGCGCCTCGACCGCCTTCAGGTAGTGCAACGTCGCCGCGTAGACGCCGGCGTGGACCATCGTCGGGTAGCCGCCGCGGTTGCGCTCCGCGAACCGCTTCGCGAAGGCGCGTGTGCGGTCGTTCTGATCCCAGTAGAACGCCTCGGTCATGATCAGGCCCTGCGCGGTGGGCAAGCCGAGTGAGTGCACGTCGGTGATGAACACCAGGAGGCCGGCCAGGCTCTGGCCGCCGCGCACGATGCCGAACTCCGCCGCCTGCTTGATGGAGTTCGTCGTGTCACCGCCCGCGTTGGCCAGGCCGATGATCTTGGCCTTCGACGCCTGCGCCTGGAGCAGGAACGACGAGAAGTCCGACGTGTTGAGCGGATGCCTCACCTTGCCGAGCACCTTGCCGCCGTTCTTCACCACCACGGCCTCGGTGTCGCGCTCCAGGGCGTGACCGAACGCGTAGTCGGCGGTGAGGAAGAACCAGGTGTCGCCGCCGGTCTTCACGATCGCGCCGCCGGTGCCGTTGGCGAGCGACCAAGTGTCGTACGTCCAGTGGACCGTGTTCGGCGAGCACGCCTTCCCCGTGAGGTCCGACGACGCCGCTCCGGAGACGAGGAAAGCCTTGCCCTTCTCCTTGACGATCTGGTTCACGGCGAGCGCGACGGCGGAGTTCGGCACGTCGGCGATGGCGTCGACCTTGTCCACGTCGAACCACTGCCGGGCGATGTTCGAGCCCACGTCCGCCTTGTTCTGATGATCGGCGGTGAGGATCTCGACCTTCAGGCCCTTCTTCTCCGCGCCGTAGTCCTCGACGGCCATGCGCGCCGCGACGACGGAGCCCTGCCCGCCGAGGTCCGCGTACAGGCTCGACTGGTCGTTCAGCACGCCGATCTTGATGACGTTGTCGGAGATCTGGGCCGCCACGGGCGTCGCGGCGAGCAGCGAGACGAGGACGGCGGCCATCGCACGAGCGGTGAACATGGAATGACTCCTTTCGAGACGTCGACGCCGGGTCGACGTCACTATACCCCGAGGTATTCGTGCAGCTTGTCCATCTGCGACGGCAGATCCGCGTTCGGCACCATGTCGACGACGCGTCCGTGCTCCATCACGTAGTGACGGTCGGCCACGGTGGCGGCGAAGCGGAAGTTCTGCTCGACGAGCAGGATGGTGAACCCGCTCGCCTTCAGCCGTCGGATGGTGGCGCCGATCTGCTGCACGATCACGGGCGCCAGGCCCTCCGTGGGCTCGTCGAGAAGCAGAACGCGCGCCCCCGTCCGGAGGATCCGCGCGATGGCGAGCATCTGCTGTTCCCCGCCCGACAGCGTGGTGCCCGGACTCTGCAGACGCTGCTGCAGGTTGGGAAACAGCGCGAAGATGGCGTCCGTCCCGAGTCCGCCCGGGCGCACCACGGGCGGCAGGAGGAGGTTCTCGCCGACGTTCAGGCTGGCGAAGATCCCGCGCTCCTCGGGACAGAAGGCGAGGCCGAGCCGAGCGATGCGATTCGAGGGTAGCCCGACGAGCTCGCGGCCGTCGAAGCGCACCGATCCGTTGCGCCGCGTCATCCCCATGATCGACTTCAGCGTGGTCGTCTTGCCCGCACCGTTCCGGCCGAGCAGTGTGACCACCTCGCCCGCGGGGACGGCGAACGTCACGCCGTGCAGGACGTGCGACTCGCCGTACCAGGCGTGCAGATCGGCGACGGACAGGAGCGGCTCAGCCATCGCCGGATCCCATGTATGCCTGGATCACCTGCGGATTGCGCGAGACGGTGGCGTAGTCGCCCTCGGCGAGGATCTCGCCGCGCGCCAGCACGGTGATGGCGTTGGACAGCGTGGCCACCACGCTGAGGTTGTGCTCGACCATCAGCACGGTGCGGTCCACCGCCACCTTCTTGATGAGCGCGGTGATCCGCTCCACGTCCTCGTGGGTCATCCCCGCCGTCGGCTCGTCGAGCAGCATCATGACGGGATCGAGGGCCAGCGTGGTGGCGATCTCGAGCGCGCGCTTGCGTCCGTAGGGGAGCTCGCCGGCGAGGCGTCCCGCGACCGCGTGCAAGCCGACGGCGTCGATGAGCGCGAGGGCCCGATCGTTGAGCGCGGTCAGCACGCGCTCGGAGCGCCAGAAGTCGAAGGAGCGGCCGCGCGTGCGCTGGAGCGCGATGCGGACGTTCTCTAGCACGGTGAGGTGCGGGAACACCGCCGAGATCTGGAACGAGCGCACCAGGCCCTGGCGCGCGATCTCGGCCGGCGTGCTCCCCGTGATGTCGCGACCACGGAAGCGGATCCGTCCGCGCGTGGGCGTCAGGAAGTGCGTCAGCAGGTTGAAGCAGGTCGTCTTGCCCGCGCCATTCGGACCGATGAGCGCGTGGATCGTGCCCTCGCGGATGGCCAGGTTCACCCCGTTGACGGCGACGAAACCGCGGAACTCCTTGGTGAGCCCCTCCGTCTCCAGGATGTTGGCGCCGGCGCTCATCGCGGCGGGTAGTAGACCGCTTCCCGTTTCTCCTGCCAGGCGCGATTCGCTTCCGCCGTCTCCCACGACCGCATGCAGACGTCCTGCGCGCGGACGACCTCCTCGACGAGCGCGCGAGGATCCTCGTGGAACGAGGCGTGGAGCAGACGCTTGGCGAGACCGTTGGCGGTGGGCGACGCGGTGCGCGCGCGCGCCACGATGCGCGCCAGCGTCGCGTCGACGTCCGCGGCGGGACAGATCCAGTTCACGAGCCCCATGGCGCGCGCGTCGACGGGCGCCACCTCGTCGTTGAGCAGCGTCAGCTCCTTGGCCCGTCCGAGGCCGATGATGCGGGCGAGACGCAGGATGGAGCCGTCGGGGATGATGCCGTGGCGCGTGGCGCCGAGGCCCAGCACGGCGTCGTCGGTGGAGAGCCGGATGTCGCACGCGAGCGCGAGCTGCAGGCCGCCGCCGATCGAGTAGCCGTGCAGGACGGCGATCGAGACCTTCGGCATGTCCTCCAGCATGTTGAGGGCGCGGATCCAGTGACGGTAGAACGGCTCGCCCACGCTGCCGCGCGCGAGGGCGGTGCGGTCCATCCCCGAGCAGAAGGCGCGACCGCGGCCGCGCACCACGACGAGTTGCGCCGACGGATCACGCGCGGCCCGCTCGACGCAGGCGGCCAGCGCGGCGGCCAGGTCGGAGTCGAGGGCGTTCAGCACGGCGGGGCGGTTCAGCGCGACGGTGGCGATGCCATCCGCGCACTCGTAGGCGACCGGGACAGCGCTGGTGTACGATCGCTCGGACGTCACGGACGGCGACGCGTCATCCATCGGAGGGTTCGGCCCACGCTACGGAACAAGGCTCGCGAAGTCAAGGAGATGGGCGACACGCGACCGCCCGCGACGGTGCCGCGCTGAGCGTCCGCCGGGCGCTGCTCCGCCTCGCGGGAGCCGTCCTCCTTCTCGCCGCAGCCCCGCGCGACGGTCACGCGCAGATCTTCCTCGCCTCAGCGCCTCATCCCGTGCTCCAGGTGGGGCCGCTGTTCGTGCGCGCGAGCGTCACGCCCGCGCTGGGACCCGTCGCCATCGATCTGTTCTGGAGCCTGGTCGTGCCCGCCGGCCACACCGCGGATCGCGAGGACGACTTGTTCGTGCTGTGGCCGGGCGCCGTCACGGGCGACGCGAGCCTGGGCGCGCCCGACGCGGCGCTCGCTCGCTACGTCGAGGCCCGCGGTTTCCAGGTGGTCGGCCAGGGACGTTTGCCGCTCAGCACGCGGCCCGTGTACGGCGCGCGCGCCGACCGCCCGCGCGAGCCCGTCCGCGGCGGCGCGCCGTTCGTCACCTACGTGCGCGACGGCAGTGAGCTCGGGCCGTCGTCGCCCGCGACGCTCGTCAAGATCCCGTGGACGCCGCGTCTCATCAATCCGCTCTACATGGTCAACCTCAAGCTCCCCATACCGGACCTGATCAAGCACAAGGCGGGGACCTGGATCGAGCACACCTTCTGGGGGCCGCGTCACCGGCTGTCCCTGAGCTTCCACGAGGTGCGGGCGCGGGCGATGTTTCCCATGTACCTGCAGCACCGCGACCGCGTGATGCGGCTGGCCGACGAGCCGGCGCAGATCAGCGTCGACTTCGCGGAGGCCGATCATCTCAAGATCGACGAGCTCGCGCCGCCGTCGAGCCGACGGCAGCCGAGCGAGACGCGGCGGAACACCGAGACCGTGTCGCTCTACCTCGATCGCTCGGAAGGGCTGACGCCCCAGACGCTCACCGTCCAGTTCGGCTACTTCCGCGGCGTGCAGTCGTGGGCGCCCATCCTCATCCCTGCGCTGGCGTTTCTCCTCGGCAACCTCGCGGGTCCCATCGTGCGCGAGGCCTTCACGCGCGGTCGGCGGCTCTTCGCCGCGCGCGTCCACCTTGGCCGCGACGACGACGTGGTGCGCGAGGCCGGCGTGGTGGCGTCGCGCGACACGCTCGCGCGCATCGTGCCGGGCCAGACGACGTACGAGGACGTCGTGCGGCTGCTCGGGCCGAACTTCGAGCAGCTCGAGCAGCTGACCGAGCCCGACCATCGCACGCTCGTCTATCGCGGCCGTCGCGTGACGCCGGAGCGTCGACGCCAGCTCGGCTGGTTCGCCACCGTCTCGCACTGGATCGAGGAGAACCACGAGGTGGAGATCGACATCGCGGGCGACCGGGTGCGCGACGTCCAGGCCCGCGTGCGCCGCTCGCGCCTGCTCACGCCGGAGCCCGCTTGACACCGCGGCCGGCGCGGCCGCATATAGCGCGCAATCCAGGTCGACCCGCCCGCCAGGAGGCACGAGATGTCCGGACTGACACGACGCGAATGGATCGAGAGGGCCGCCGTGCTGGGCGCGGCGGCCGCCGTCCCTGCCGTCCGGCCGGGGCCCGCGGCCGCGCAGGGCGGCAAGCGTGAGCTCAACGTCGCCCAGGGCGGCGATATCTCGAAGTTCGATCCGCACTTCAGCACCTCGTCCAACGACATCCGCGTGTCGTTCAACCTCTTCGACAACCTGGTGGCCCGGCATCCCGACGGCAAGCTCCATCCATCGCTGGCCACGGAGTGGAAGCGGCAGAACGACACCACCTACGTCTTCAAGCTCCGCTCGGGCGTGAAGTGGCACAACGGCGATCCCTTCAGCTCCGCCGACGCGAAGTTCAGCATCGAGCGCACGTACGATCCGAACGCCAAGACCATGGTGGCCACCGCGCTCAGCACCATCGACAAGATCGACGCGCCCGACGCCGCCTCGCTGGTCATCACCACGAAGAAGCCGGACCCGCTCCTCCCCGCGCGGTTGGCGTTCTACGGCGGACAGATCGTCCCCAGGAAGTACCTGGAGTCCGTCGGACCGGAGACGTTCAACGCCAAGCCGATCGGGACCGGGCCCGTGCGCTTCGTGTCGTGGACGAAGGACGACAGGCTCGTCCTCGAGGCGAATCCGGACTACTGGGGCGGCAAGATCGAGGTCGACCGTATCCACTTCCGCGCCATCCCGGAAACGGCGCCGCGCATCGCCGCGCTGCTCAAGGGCGAGGCCGACGTGATCACGCAGCTGCCGCCCGATCACTACGATCGTGTCAACGCCAACGCCGGCACGCAGGTGCGCGGCGCCCTCTACGCCGGCCTCTACGTCCTGGCCGTCAACAGCAAGCGCCCGCCCCTCGACAACCCGCTCGTGAAGCAGGCGCTCTCGCTCGCCATCGATCGGGACGTGATCGTGAAGGAGCTGTGGCGCGGTCGCGGCATCGTGCCGTCCGGGCCCATCGCGAAGGGCGACAACCACTTCGATGCCAAGCTCCCGCCCCTCGCCTTCGATCCGCGCGAGGCCAAGACGCGGCTGCAGAAGGCCGGCTACAAGAACGAGGAGATCGTCCTGGAGACGACGGTCGGCTACGTCGCGAACGACAAGCCGATGGCGGAGGCCATCATCGCCATGTGGCGCGACGTGGGCGTCAACGCCAAGGTCGAGGTCATCGAATACTCGGTGCGCGCGCAGAAGAATCGCGAGAAGAGCTTCAAGGGCCTGTTCTGGTCGGACCCGACGTCGACCCTCGGCGATCCCGACGGCATGATGTGGCGGCTGCTCGGGCCGGGAGGGCCGCAGGACTACTGGCGCGATCCGAAGTTCGACGAGCTCGGCATGGCGGCGCGCTTCTCCGTCGACGAGAAGTTCCGCGACCAGGCCTACCGCGACATGACGAAGATCTTCCTCGAGAACTTCCCCTGGCTGCCCGTCGTCCAGCCCTACGAGGACTACGGCGTGCAGAAGGTCGTGGACTGGACGCCGAATCCCAACCAGCAGTTCGAGGTGCGGCGCTTCAACCTGAAGATCCGCCGCGCCTGACGCCGAGCACGGCCGGGGCGGCCGCGGCCGCTCCGGCCCGCGTGCCATGCGCGCCGTCGCCCGCTTCGTCGCTCCCCGCCTCGTGCGCGCGCTCGTGGCGCTGTGGCTCGTGTCGACGGTCGTCTTCGTCGTGATGCGGCTCAGCGGCGATCCCGCGCCGCTGCTGCTTCCCCCCGACGCTCCGCACAGCGAGATCCTCCGCGTGCGCGCCGAGCTCGGCCTCGACCGTCCCCTCCCCGTGCAGTACGGCGTCTTCCTCGCCAACCTCGTGCGCGGCGACTTCGGACGCTCGATCCACTTCCGCGAGCCCGCCCTCGGCGTGGTGCTCGGCTATCTGCCCGCCACGATGGAGCTGGGTCTCACCGCGTTCGCCGTCGCCGCGCTCGTGGCCTTGCCCGTCGGGCTCCTCTCCGCCATGCGACGCAATTCGTGGATCGACCACGCCGTCATGAGCGTCGCGCTGGTGGGACAGGCCGCGCCCACGTTCTTCCTCGGGATTCTGTTCATCCTCGTCGTCTCGCTGCAGCTCGGCTGGCTCCCCACGTCGGGACGCGGCGGCTGGCGGCATCTCGTCCTGCCCGCCGCCACGCTGGGGGCCTTCGCCATGGCGTCGATCGCGCGGCTCACGCGCTCGGCCGTGCTCGAGGTCCTCGGCGCGGACTACATCCGCACCGCCCGCGCCAAGGGCGTGCCGGAGACCGTCGTGGTGGGCAAGCACACGCTGAAGAACGCCGCGCTGCCCATCGTCACGATCACGGCCCTCCAGTTCGGCACGCTGCTGGGCGGGGCCGTCGTCACCGAGACCGTGTTCTCGTGGCCCGGCATGGGCCGTCTCGCCGTGCAGTCGATCTACAAC
Source organism: Candidatus Methylomirabilota bacterium (assembly GCA_046733575.1). Lineage (GTDB taxonomy): Bacteria > Methylomirabilota > Methylomirabilia > Rokubacteriales > CSP1-6 > JBKPPN01. The sequence goes on from JBKPPN010000216.1 coordinate 16,475, forward strand.
CGCGACTATCCCGTCGTGCAGTGCGCGGTGTTCGTCTCCGCCGTCGTCTTCATCGCGGTGAACTTCTGCGTCGACGTCCTCTATGGCGTCCTCGATCCCCGCGTCCGTCCCCGCTGACGTCGTCGGGCCGGCCGCCCCCGGCGTCACGGTGCGCCGTCGGATGCCGTGGCTCGTGGCGGCGGGGCTGGTGTTCGTGGTCCTGCTCGTCGTGATGGCGGTCGCCGCGCCGTGGATCGCGCCGCACGATCCCGTTCGCCAGTCGCTTCGCGCGCGACTGCAGCCGCCTGCGCTGACGCCCGCCGCAGACGACCGCGTGCATCCCCTCGGCACCGATCACCTCGGCCGCGACGTTCTCTCGCGCATCGTGTTCGGAGCGCGCGTGTCACTCACGGTGGGGTTCGCGGCCGTCGCCGTGGGCGGGATCACGGGCGCCGCCCTCGGCATCCTGGCCGGCTTCCAGGGCGGCTGGCTCGACACGATCGTGATGACGGTGGCCGACGCGCAGCTCGCGTTTCCGTTCATCCTGCTCGCCATCGGCATCATCGCGGTGCTCGGTCCGAGCTTTCCCACGCTGATCGTCGTGATCGGGCTCTCTGGCTGGGTGGCGTACGCCCGGATCCTGCGCGCGCAGGTGCTCGTGCTGCGGTCCCGCGAGTTCGTCGAGGCGATCCAGGGTCTCGGGGGCACCGCCGCGCGCGTCGTGCTCCGTCACATCCTCCCCAACGTGCTCTCGTCCCTCGTCGTGGTCGCGACGCTCGAGCTGGCGCGCGCCATCGTGCTGGAGGCGACGCTGGGATTCCTCGGCCTCGGCATCCAGCCGCCCACCCCGTCGTGGGGCGGCATGATCCACGAGGGTCGCGAGTACCTGGACTCCGCGTGGTGGATCTCCACCACGCCGGGCCTCGTGCTGATGCTGACGTCGCTGGTGGTGAGCCGGACCGGCGATTACCTTCGCGACCGCCTCGACCCGACCCTGCGCGGCGAGTAGCAGGATCCGCTTACCCGAGGGGCGGCGCGGCTGTGCCGCGCCGTCTCCGAGCCACCAAAGGGGGGGCCCACGGGGGGGCCGTCGAGGCCCCCGTGTTGTTCAGCGCAGCTGCAGGATCTCGCGCGCGATCACCATCCGCTGGATCTCGGACGTGCCCTCGCCGATCTCGGTGAGCTTGGCGTCGCGGAAGATGCGCTCGACGGGAAACTCGGTGATGTAGCCGGCGCCGCCGTGGATCTGGACCGCCTTCGTCGCCGCCTTCATGGCCGCTTCGGAGGCGAAGACCTTGGCCATGGCCGCGGCGTGCATGGCCGGTCGTCCCTGGTCCTTGAGCCACGCCGCGCGAAGCGTCAGCAATCGCGCCGCCTCGATCTCGGTGGCGATCTCCGCGATCATGCCCTGGAGGCCGTTGAACTCCGCCAGCGTCTTGCCGAAGGCGCTGCGCTGCTTCATGTACTTCACCGCCTGATCGAGCGCGGCCTGCGCGATGCCGACGGACATGGCGGCCATGGCGATGCGGCCGCCCTCCAGCACCTGCACGCACTGGACGAACCCCATGCCGCGCTCGCCGAGCAGGTTCTCGGCGGGGACGCGCGCGTCCTCGAAGATCAGCTCCGCGGTGTTGGAGGCGTGCAGGCCGAGCTTGCGATACGGCGGCGCGGCGCGAAACCCCGGCGTCCCCTGCTCGACGACGAATGCGGAGATGCCCTTCGCCTTGCGGTTGGGGTCGGTGCGCGCCATCACGACGGCCGTCGCCGCGACGCCCGCGTTGGTGATGAACGCCTTGCTGCCGTTCAGCACCCAGCCGCCGTCGCGTAGCTCCGCACGTGTGACGAGCGCCGCCGCGTCCGAGCCGGAGCCTGGCTCCGTCAGTCCCCACGCGCCCAGCACCTCGCCGCTCGCCAGCGCGGGCAGGTACTTCGCCTTCTGCTCCCGCGAGCCGAACATGGCGATGTGGTTCGTGCACAGCGAGTTGTGGGCCCACATCGTGATGCCGACGGAGGCGTCGCCGCGGTTGAGCTCCTCGACGATCAGCGCGTAGGAGACGTAGTCGAGGCCCGCGCCGCCATACTCGGGATCGACGAGCACGCCCAGGAAGCCGAGCGGTCCGAGCTTCGCGACGATCTCGTGCGGGAATTCGTGGCGCTCGTCGTAGGGCGCTATGCGCTCGCCCAGCTCGGCCTCCGCGAACTCGCGGGCCACCGCGCGGATGGCCTTCTGCTCGGCGGTGAGCTGGACGTCCACGTCGCTACACCGCGGCGCGGATGTGCGCGTGCACGAAGCGCACGATGTCCTGCGTGGACGTCCCCGGCCCGAACAGCTCCTTGACTCCGATCTTCTTGAGCTCCGCGATGTCCTCGGGCGGGATGATGCCGCCCCCGAACACCGCGATGTCCTCCGCCCCCTTCTCCTTCAGCAGGTCGAGCACCGCCTTGAAGAGATAGTTGTGCGCGCCCGACAGCACGGAGAGCCCGATGGCGTCCGCATCCTCCTGGATGGCCGTCGCGACGATCTGCTCGGGCGTCTGGTGCAGGCCGGTGTAGATCACCTCGAACCCCGCGTCACGCAGCGCGCGCGCGACGATCTTGGCGCCCCGGTCGTGCCCGTCGAGTCCCGGCTTGGCCACCACCACGCGCACGGGACGAACACTCACGTCGTGGTCTCCAGCGCGGCGCGGATCTTGTCCCCCGCCGCGGTGATCTGGGCGCGATCGCCGGGCACCAGTTTCCAGTCGAAGCCCTTCTCGTCGTTGATCCAGCGCGGGATGAGGTGGAGATGAAAGTGCGGCACGGACTGGAAGGCCGCCGCGCCGTTCGCCTGGAGCACGTTGAGCCCGTCGGGCTTGAGTGCGGTCCGCAGCGCGATGGCGACCGTCTGTGCCGTCTGGATGGCGGCGGCCAGATCAGCGGGATCGGAGTCGAAGAGGGTCGGCGCGTGGTTGTTCGTGATCACGAGACAGTGCCCGGCGTTGAGCGGGTTGATGTCCATGATGCACAGCGTCCGATCGTCCTCGTAGATCGTCATCGACGGGATCTGGCCGTCGCGGATCTTGCAGAACACGCAATCGGTCATGCGACACGTCTTCCTTTCTCGCCGCAACTCCGCGGCCGGCTCAGACGACCCGTGTCCATCCGTGCGTGTCGGGCGCCGTCCCGTACTGGATGCTCACGATGGTGTCGTAGAGCTTCTGTGCGAACGGACCGGTGCGACCGCCGTTGACGGGAATGCGCTCGTCCTTGTACGCCAGCTCACCGACGGGCGAGATGACGGCCGCGGTGCCGGTGGCCCACGCCTCCTCCAGCGTGTCCCGGTGCGCGGCGGTGATGACCTCGTCGATCGTGATCGGTCGCTCGGACACGCGGGCGCCCCACTCGCGAGCGAGCGCGAGGACCGAGTCTCGCGTGACGCCGGCCAGGATCGTTCCCCCGAGGGGCGGCGTGATGACCTCGCCGGCGATCTTGACCATGAAGTTCGACGTCCCCACCTCTTCGATGTACTTGTGCTGCACGCCGTCGAGCCACAGCACCTGCGTGAAGCCCTCGTGCTTGGCTTCCTCCGCGGCGTAGAGGCTGGCCGCATAGTTGGCCGACGTCTTCGCCTCCCCCAGGCCGCCCGCCACCGCCCGCACGTACGCGTCGATGACCTTGATCTTCACCGGCGCCATGCCCTCGGGATAGTACGCACCGACGGGCGAGCAGATCACGTAGTAGATGTACTCGCGGGCCGGACGCACACCGAGGAACGGCTCGCTCGCGATGATGGTGGGCCGGATGTAGAGCGACGTCCCGACCGCCGACGGCACCCAGTCCCGATCGATGCCGACGAGCTCGGTCCACGAGCGCAGCACGAGATCGGGATCGAGCGCGGGAATGACCATGCGTTCGGCCGTGCGGTTCAGGCGCGCCACGTGCTTGTCGGGGCGGAAGAGCCGGATCGTGCCGTCCGTGCCGCGGAACGCCTTCAGCCCCTCGAAGAGCGACTGGCCGTAGTGCAGGACCGCCGTGGCGGGGTCCAGCGTGAGCGGCCCGTACGGCTCGATGCGCGGGTCGTACCAGCCCTTCTCCTCCTCGAAGTTCGCCACGAACATGTGATCGGTGAACACGTTGCCGAAGGCGAGATCCTTCGCGAGCGGCTTCGCCTTCGGCTGCGTCGTCCTCGTGATCCTGATGGGTTCGCTCGGTCGCATCGACGGTCTCCATGAGCGGTCGATTTTGATATTTGCCGCCGGAGCGCCTTCGCTGGGCTCCGGCGCTGCGGCGGTCGGGCACTCAATCGCCGGGATCATTTCTAAAAAATGATGGGCTCCCGGTACAGCCCGAATACCTGTCGGTACACGTCGGAGATCTCGCCCAGGCTTGCGTAGTCCTTCACGGCGTCGACGAGGACGGGCATCACGTTGCCGCCGTTGCGGCAGGCGTCGGCGAGCTGCTTGAGGCGGCGCTCCACCTTGCTCATGTCGCGCGAAGCCTTGAAGCGCGTGACCGTCTCGATCTGCTCGTGCTCGACGGCCTCGTCGATGCGGAGATAGTGGATGCCCTTCTCCTCCGCCATCACGTACTTGTTCACGCCCACGGTGACCTTCTCGCCGCGGTCTTCCATGAGCTGGTAGCGATAGGCGGCGTCGGCGATCTCCTTCTGCGGGAAGCCGGTGTCGATGGCGCGGATCATCCCGCCCAGCGCGTCGATCTTCTCGATGTACTCAAGGGCGGCCGCCTCCATTTGATCCGTCAGCTTCTCCAGAAAGTAGGAACCGCCGAGCGGGTCCATCGTGAGCGCGACGCCCGTCTCCTCGGCGATGATCTGCTGCGTCCGCAGCGCGACCGTGACGGCGTCCTCGGTCGGGAGGGCCCAGGTCTCGTCGTAGGAGTTGGTGTGCAGCGACTGCGCGCCTCCCAGCACGGCGGCCAGGGCCTGCAGGGCGACGCGCGCGACGTTGTTGAGCGGCTGCTGCGCGGTGGCCGACACGCCGGCGGTCTGCGTGTGCGTGCGGAGCCGCATCGACTCCGGCTTCCTCGCCCCGTAGCGCTCCTTCATGAAGCGAGCCCACATGCGACGCGCGGCGCGCAGCTTGGCGATCTCCTCGAAGAAGTCGTTGTGGATGTCGAAGAAGAAGCTCAGGCGCGGCGCGAACGCGTCGACGTCGAGGCCACGCGCGAGCGCGGCGTCGACGTAGCCCAGACCGTCCGCGAGCGTGAACGCGAGCTCCTGGACGGCGGTCGATCCCGCCTCGCGGATGTGATAGCCCGAGATCGACACCGGGTTGAAGCGCGGCACGTGCTTCGCCGTGAACTCGATCATGTCGGTCACGATGCGCACCGCGGGCTCGGGCGGGCAGATCCACTCCTTCTGCGCGATGAACTCCTTCAGCATGTCGTTCTGCATGGTCCCGCCCAGGCGGTCCCACGCCACGCCCTGCTTGTCCGCCATGGCGAGGTACATGGCGAGTGCGATCGAGGCCGTGCAGTTGATGGTCATCGACGTCGTGACGTCGCCCAGCGGGATGTCGGCGAACAGCCGCTCGAAGTCGTTGAGGGTGGAGATCGACACGCCTTCCTTGCCCACCTCGCCGCGCGCGCGGGGATGATCGGCGTCGTAGCCCATGAGGGCGGGCATGTCGAAGGCGGTGGAGAGCCCCGTCTGACCCTGCGCGAGCAGGTACTTGAACCGCGCGTTGGTGTCCTCGGGCCGACCGAAGCCCGCGAACATGCGCATCGTCCAGAGCTTGCCGCGGTACATCGTGGGATAGACGCCGCGCGTGAACGGGTACTCGCCGGGATAGCCGAGCTTGTCGGCGTACGACCAGCCGGTGAGGCTGTCGGGCGTGTAGAGCGGCTCGAGCGGGATACCCGACAGGGATTCGAAGCGCACGTCGCGCTCGGGCGCCTTCTTCGTGAACTTCCCGTACGTCTCCTGCTTCCAGCGCTCGTGGTCGCTCATCGGCTCAACACCTCGCGTGCGATGACCAGCTTCTGGATCTGCGACGTTCCCTCGTAGAGCTGGGTGATCTTCGCGTCCCGGAAGTGGCGCTCCACCTCGTACTCCTTGATGTATCCGTAGCCGCCGTGCACCTGGATGGCGTCGGTGGTGACCTTCATCGCCATGTCCGCCGCGAAGAGCTTCGCCATGGCCGACGCCTCCGTGTACCGGTCACCGCGGTCCTTCATGGCCGCGGCACGCAGCGTGAGCAGACGTGCCGCCTCGATGGCCGTGGCCATGTCGGCGAGCATCCACTGCACCATCTGGTGCTGCCCGATCGTCACGCCGAACGCCGTGCGCTCCTTGGCGTACGCGACCGAGCGTTCGTAGGCGGCCGTCGCGATGCCGACGGCCTGGGCCGCGATGCCGATGCGGCCGCCGTCGATCGTGGTCAACGCGATCTTGAATCCCTGGCCCTCCTCGCCGAGCCGCTGCGCCGCGGGCACGCGACAGTGGTCGAAGAGCAGCTCCGCGGTGTCCGACGCGCGGAGCCCCAGCTTGTCCTCCGTCTTGCCGACGGTGAACCCGGGGGCGTCCTTCTCGACAAGGAACGCGGTGATGCCGCGGTGGCGGCGGCCGGGATCCGTCTGGCAGAACACGAGCGCCGCGGAGGCCTCCCGGCCATTGGTGATGAACTGCTTGCGCCCCGTGATGACGTAGTCGTCGCCGTCGCGCACGGCGGTCGTGTGCTGGTTGGACGCGTCCGATCCCGCCTCGGGCTCGGTGAGCGCGAAGCAGCCGAGCTTGTGCCCCGCCGCGTACGGGGCAAGGAACCGTTCGCGCTGGGCGTCGGTCCCGAACTTCAGGACCGGATCGGCGTACAGCGAGTTGTTGACGGACATGATCGCGCCGTGCGACGCGCACGCGCGCGAGATCTCCTCCAGCGCGACGACGTAGCTCACGGTGTCGGCGCCGCTGCCCCCCCAGCGCTCGGGCACGGCGATCCCCATGAGCCCGAGCTCGCCCATGCGCTTGACCGTCTCGTGCGGGAAGCGCTCGTCGCGATCGATCTCGGCCGCGATGGGCGCGATCTCGCTCTGCGCGAGCTCGCGCGCCATCGCCTGCACCATCTGCTGTTCGTCCGTCAGGTCGAACTGCATACCGAGGCCCTCGGGTTATTTCTCCAGAAGCTTCTTGAACTCCTGCGTGAGCGCAGGCACCACCTCGAAGAGGTCCGCGACGATCCCGTAGTCGGCGATCTTGAAGATCGGCGCCTCGGGGTCCTTGTTCACGGCGACGATCACCTTCGACGTCCGCATGCCGGCCAGGTGCTGGATCGCGCCCGACACGCCGAAGCCGAGGTAGAGCTTGGGCGAGATCGTGCGTCCGGTCTGGCCGATCTGGAAGCGGTGCGGACGCCAGCCCGCGTCCACCGCGGCGCGCGACGCGCCCACGGCGGCGCCGATCACGCGGCCCAGCTCCTCGAGGATCGCGTAGTTCTCCGGGCCCTTCATGCCGCGCCCGCCCGAGATGACCGTCTCGGCCTCGGTGAGCTCGGGCAGTCCCGTCGACACTTCTTCCTTGCGCTCGACGAAGTTCAGCTTGGCGCCCGAGGCGCTGGCAGCCGGACGCTCGACGGGCGCAGTCGCGCCGGCCTTGGGCTCCGCGGGACGGAACACGTTCGGACGGAGCGTCGCGAGCCATGGCTGCTTGGCCCACGTCACCTTGGCGAGCAGCTTCCCCGCGTACACCGGCCGCGTGGCCACGAGCGTGTCGCCGTTCATCTCGAACCCCACGGAGTCCGCCGAGAGGCCGACGCCGAGTCGCGCGGCCAGCCGCGCGATGAACTCGCGCTGGCGGCTCGTGACCGGCGCGAACACCGCCTTGGGCGACTCCTTCGCCACGAGATCGGCCACGGCGGGCACCCACACTTCACCACGGTACGGCGCGAAGTCCTTCGCCTCGAGGAGCCAGATCTTCGTGGCGCCCCACTCGCCGAGCTGTTTCAGCCCTTCCTCGGTGGCCTTGTCGGTGACCCACAACGCCTCGGCCGGGCCGCCCAGGCGCGTGGCCTCGCCGAGCACCTCGGCCATGACCTTCTTGGGCAGCCCCTTGCGATCGTCCTCGACGACACACCAGATCGCGCCAGCCATGTCCCGCCTCCTAGATCGCCTTCGCGTCTTCGCGAAGCGAGCGCACGAGTTCCTTCACCGCGGTCTGGACGTCGCCCTGGATGATCCGCCCGGGAGGACGCGCGGGCAGCGCCTCGAGCTTCACCGTGGTCAGCGCCGGCGGCTCGGTCGCCACGCCGAGGTCCGATGCCTTCACGTCCTTGATCTCCTTCTTCTTCGCACCCATGATGCCCTTCAGCGTCGGATAGCGCGGCTCGTTGAGCCCCTTTTGCGCTGCGAGCACCGCGGGCAGCGGCACGTCGAAGATCTCGAGCCCGCCCTCGACCTGACGCGCCGCGCGTACGGTCTTGCCATCGGCGTCGATCGTCTCTTCCATGATCCAGTACGCCGACGGCCACCCCAGGACCTCGGCGAGCTGCGCCGTCACCGCGCCCATGTCGTCGTCGATGGCCTGACGCCCGGTGAGCACGAGCTGCGGCGACTCCTGCTTGATGACGGCGGCGAGCGCGCGTGCCGTCGTCAGCGTGTCGGCCGCGGCCCACGCCGGGTCGTTCAGATGGATCGCCCGGTCGCAGCCCATGGCCAGACACGAGCGGAGAGCTTCCTTGACGCGATCGGGACCGAGCGACACCGCCACGACCTCACCCTGCCCGCGCTTCTCCTTGATGCGCAGCGCCTCCTCGACGGCGAACTCGTCGTACGGCGAGACGATCCAGGTGATCCCCGCGGTGTCGATCGCCTTCGGATCGCTGCCGCTGATCTTGACCTGCGTCGCCGTATCCGGCACCTGCTTCACCGCGACCAGAATCTTCATCCGTTGATCTCCTCCGGCGCTTCCAAGCGCCGCTCGGGAGCTTCCAAGCGCCGATCGGGCGCTTCCGAGCGCTGCTGAACCGGACGCGTCGGCCCGTCCGTGAGTTCCCGCGGCTGGTAATCGAGCTCCCGGGTGATGCGGAACCGGTCCCCGGGGATGAACACGCGATCGAAGACGACGGGCGTCCCGGCGTCGCTGTACGAGATCCGCTCGGACTCGAAGGCGGGGACGCCCGGGCGACAGCGGAGCTCGCGCGCCTCACGTCGCCCGAGACGGATGGCGGAGACGGTCTCGCGCGCGCGAACGATCGTGATGCCGAGCTTGAACTCCAGCACCTGCCGTAGCGGCGTCACGTCGAGGTCGGCGCGCATCACCTCCTCGCCGAGGTGCGCCGGGAGGAACGAGCGCTGAAGACTCATGGGGTGGTCGTCCACGAGGCGAAGCCGGTCGAGCTGCCAGACACGCGTCGGTGGCGCGAGGCCGAGCGCGAGCGCGGCACGACGGTCGCCCGTGACGAAGCGCGCGCCGAGCAGCTGGGTCTGCACGTCCTCGCCCTGCGCGGACAGATCGCCGACGAGACGACGGAGCGCGAGGATGTCGTAGTCGATCGACGGCGCCGCCACGAACGTGCCGAGACCGTGACGCCGGACGATGAGCTTCTCGCGCTCGAGGACCTCGAGCGCTTGCCGGAGCGTCATCAGCGTCACGCCGAACGTGTGCGCGAGCTTGCGCTGGTTGTCGAGCGGCGCGCCGGGACGAAGCTCGCCGTCGCGAATCCGCTCGCGAAGCTGCTCCGCGATGGTGTGATAGCGCGGTACCCGTCGTCGCATGCGACCTCGTTGTCGCCGAACGCGCACGCCGCGCGTCCGGTGTTCTAGAACTCTGCCTCGCCGCGCCGCCCGGACTCGAGCTCGGAACGGGAGTCTCGCACGGGCGGCACAGCGGGAGACGACCTCATTCTATGCGCCGCTCCGAGGCGCCGCAACTTCGGGACGGGAGGCGTGACCCACCCCGGCGGGGAGCGCTGCGGCGCAGCGGTTGGAGCGGCGCGGCCGCCGTACCCGACGACGGTGAGCGGGTGTTCAAAGGGCGGGAACGAAGCAGATGCGCGTTTCCAACGGGCCGCCCAACCCGGAGGCGACGCCCTCATCGCCGGGCTCGGAGACGCCGCGGCCGGAGCCGCGGCGTCTGCGAGAGCGACGTCGGGCAGGTGCTACAGCGGGATCGGGCGCGAGACCGCGCGGCTGAACGTGCAGTTCGGGACGACGCAGGAGTGCTTGCCCGAGCCGCCCGCCACCATGACGTAGACGTCGTCGGGCGACGGCACCTGCGGCAGCAGCGCGTGATCGTCGCGCACCGCGTTCATCGAGGCGGGCCAGTCGTGCATCCCGTACATGCCGCCGAGCTTCAGCAATCCGAGTGGCAGGCGCGCGTACTCGAAGACGTAGCGCTGGACGTCCGCGCGGGTGAGGCCGTCGTCGGCGACGGTCTTGGCGTGCTCCGGGCCGAACACGACGAGAAGCTGGCTCTGCGAGAAGTACCAGCCGACGTTCGAGCCGAGCGAGACCGCCGTGTCGGCGACGTTCGCGAGGACGCCCGCCGCCGTCGTGGACACGTGATCGTTGACGTTGTGCGGCGACTCGCCACCGTACACCGTGACCACGTCGCCCTCCTGCATCGGTCCCCACGGCGAGGCCGGCTCGTTCTCGGCGATGCAGTACGAGAACTTGGCCGGGCTGCCCTGCGTGGCCATGTCGTAGCGCCCCGGCCACGCGCCGCCGACGTTGAGCAGGACCAGACGGATGGCGCGGCCGATGGTGGCGTTGGCGCGGAAGCCGGGACCGAAGCAGCCACTACCGGAATGGAGGCCGATGGAGCGTCCGTACGGTCCGTTCACGATGACGAGCGGCGCCACGGGGTGCGTGGTCGCCTGCACGCCGTACAGGTTGAAGGCGGGATCGAGCAGCGCCTCGGTGGCCGCCACGATGATGGGAAAGTGTGCGGGCTCGCAGCCCGCCATGACGGCGTTCACGGCGAGCTTCTCCAGCGACGCCTCGCGCCACAGCGGCGGCATGACGCCGAGCACGCGCTCGGGGTCGAACCGTCCCAGCATCGCGCGCACGCGCTCCTCGGTGGGGGGCACGATGGGCAGGCCGTCGCACCAGTTGCGCTCGCAGAACGCGGCGAGGACAGCCTCGGGGCTGTCCTCCACCAGGATGCTCTCCGACTCGGCGGTCGTCGTCGGCATCACACCTTGCCGATCAGCTGCGCGATCTGGTCGACCGCCTGCACCGCCCGGCGAGCGACACCGTCCGCGCGCTCACCCCCGAGCGGATGCTCGACGGCGATGACGGCCATGCCCGTCACGCCGAGCGAGGCGATCTCCGAGGTGGCCAGACGCTGGAAGGCGGTGGTCCCGATGAGCCCCGCGGGCGTTCCGATCTTCGCGATCTCGATGGCGTCGTGGAGACTCCACGACGTGCAGGACCCTCAGTCCGCGGATCCGGTGAAGACGACGTCGCACTGCTTGGCCAGCTCCGCCACGATCTCGGGCGGCGCGGGCGTGGACGCGTTCGCCTTGCGCAGTCGCACGACGTGCTTCACGCCGTAGCGCTCGCGCAGCAGCGCGCCGATGCCGTCGGTGAGCCGGTCGAAGTTCGACTTCGTGTTGTCGAGAAAGCCGACGGTCTTGCCGGCCCAGTCACCCGGCAGCGCGGGCACGGCCACGCTGGACACGGGCACCACACCGACGGGACTCAGCACGCGAATCTGCGTCATCGCCTACCTCCTGGAATTGGGCTTGAACGCCGTCGACCGCGCGAGCAAGCGACCGAGCGACTCGTGGAGCTCGCTCACCACGGAACGCTTCACGCGGATGCTCACCGACTCGACGGGCTCGCCGCTGCCCACGCGATGGATCACGAGCGTGCCGGTGAACTCCTCCGCGCGCTCGTCGGTGGCGGCAAGACCGCGCAGCGTCAGGATCTCCCAGCCCGTCTCGGCCATGGGCGCTATCATACCCCGCCATGGTG
>JBKPPN010000217.1:0-15918 GCA_046733575.1 Candidatus Methylomirabilota bacterium
GCCGTCTCCCGCGATAAGTCGATCTGAGTGACGAAGCCGGGTCGCCCTCGGGGGAGGCTTACGACGAGCGTTCGTTCGCCCAGATCTGGGCGAGCGTCTGGCGGCGACGTAGCTCGCGAAGAGAGCCGTCGCGGTCGAGCATGACCTCCGGGGCCTGGGGATAGGAGTTGTAGTTGATGGTCGACATCGCGGCGCAGTAGGCACCGACGCCGCCGACGATCACCAGGTCCCCGATGCGCGGCCGGGGGACGCGCCGGGGCGCCAGCGCTTCGGGGTCGCCAGGACCGGGCGTGAGGATGTCGCCGGACTCGCAGCACGGGCCGACGAAGACGACGTCGGTCTCGTCGCGATCGCGCGCGAGGACCGTGATCGGATGCTGGGCGCCGTAGAGCGACGGCCGCGTGATCTCCGTCATGCCGGTGTCGAGCTTGGCGAAGACGTAGCCGTCGCGTCCCGTGTCCACGACGTCGACGCAGGTGGCCACCACGAATCCGGCATTCGCGACGAGGTACGTCCCCGGCTCGATCTCGAGGCGCAGCGCGCGGCCGTCGCGCGCCTTGAAGGCGAGGAATTCGGCCCGCACGTGGCCGCCGACGTCGGCCAGGTCGACGGTCGGCTCGCCGGGCATTCGCCCGACCTTGAATCCGCCGCCGAGGTTCACGGTCGCGACGTCGGGAAGCTTGGCAGCGAGATCGAGGGTCATCACGGTCACGCGCTTCCACACCTCGGGATCCGTTCCCGAGCCGATGTGGCTGTGCAACCGCGTGATGCGCAGGTCGTGACGCGCGGCGGTCTGCTTCACGGTGTCGAGGTATTCGTGCCAGATGCCGAAGCTCGAGCCGGGCCCGCCCGTGTTCGTGCGGTTCGTCGAGCCGCTGCCGAGCCCCGCGTTCATGCGTACCGAGACCTCGCGACCCGGCGCGACGGCCCCGAATGCCTCGAGCTGGTACAGCGAGCACGCGTTGTACAGGATGCCGCGTCGGACGAACGCCTCCAGCCGACGCGACGGCATCTGCGACGTGAGCTGGATGCTTCCCGGCGCGAAGCCCGCGCGCAGGGCGCGCTCCACCTCGTGGTCGCTGGACGCGTCGACGTGCAGGCCGAGGTCGCGGAATAGCGTCAGCACGCCGTGGCTCGGATTCGCCTTCATGGCGTAGCGCAGCGTGAAGCCGAACGGCGCGGGAAACGCGAGGGCGCGACGCGCGGCGGCCTCGAGCAGCCCGCGATCGTACACGTAGGCCGGCGTGCCGAAGCGCTCGCGCACCGCGTGCGCGATGTCGGGTGTGAGCGAGCTGGTCTCGGACGGGCGGGATCGTTCCACGGCAGGCGATTGTAACGTAAGCCTCTGGGCCCGTGAACTCAGCGCGTCGCGGTGAAGCGTCCACCCCCGAGCTTGCCCGCCTCCACCAGGGCCACGAAGAACGCGTAGAGCTGGGCGTAGGCCTCGTAGTGCTCGTGGCCGAAGCGCGCCACGGTGTCGGCGCGCAGCGCCCGGTACATCTCGAGGCGCCGTCGCAGCAGCGGACGCCACTCCGCCGACAGATCCTCCGCCTCGACGGCGTGGAATCCCGCGTGGCCGAGCACGTCGCGGTAGCTCCGCAGCGACTGCAGCGTCGTGGCCGCCATCCACGACTCCAGGCGATCCCGCTCGCCATCCGAGAGGGCGGGGTGGGTGATCCAGTCGGTGAAGGCGAGACGGCCGCCCGGCCCGAGCACGCGGCGGCACTCCGCGAGGACCGCGAGCTTGTCCGCGATGTGCAGGAGCGCCTCCTGGCTCACACACGCGTCGAACGTTGCGGACGCGAACGGCAGGCGCGTGGCGTCGCCGCGGACGATGTGCACGAGGGACGAGAGACCGACGCGCGCGGTGAGGCGACGGGCGCCGAGCGCGCGGCCGGCGTTGAGCTCGAGACCCATCACGCGGCAGCCGCGACGCGAGGCGAGAAAGCGCGCGGGACCGGCCAGGCCGGCGCACACGTCGAGCACCCGCGTCTCAGCGGTGATGCCGGCGCGCGTCGCCAGCGTGTCGACGGCGCCGAGACCGCCGTAGTGATCCTGGTCGAAGTCGAAGAGATCGTCGGCGGTGAGACGCTGGAGATCGCCACCGCGCCGGCGCGCCACGGCGTTCAGCACCTGGCGCTCGCTGATGGGATGTCGGTCGTAGAACGCGATGGCGTCGATAGCGGCGCTATGATAGAACCCAAGCGTTTCGATACCTACCGTCTGCGAGGGAGCCCATGAGCACCGTAGGGAAAGCCGGTCTCGAGGACGTCGTCGTCTCGACGACGGACATCTGCTTCATCGATGGTCGCGAAGGCCGTCTGGTCTATCGGGGCTTCGACGTCAACGACCTCGTGGAGCACTCCACCTTCGAAGAGGTGGCCTATCTCCTCTGGTACGGCTCGCTCCCCTCGAAGAAGGAGTACGAAGCGCACGTCAAGGCGCTCAGCTCGACGGCGAACCGCAAGCTTCCTCCCAAGGTCGTCGGGATGCTGCGTCAGTTCCCGAAGAAGACCACGCCGATGGAGATCCTTCGCACCGGTGTGTCGGCGCTCTCGGCCTTCGATCCCGACGCCGACGACAACTCGCGCGAGGCCAGCCTGCGCAAGGCCGTCCGCCTCACCGCGCAGATGCCGACGCTGGTCGCGGCGTGGGAGCGGATGCGTCGCGGCAAGCCGCTCATCGCGCCCAACCCGCGCATGAACCTCGCGAGCAACTTCCTGTACATGCTCACGGGCAAGAAGCCGACCGACCTCGCGGCCAAGACGTTCGATGTCGCGCTCATCCTGCACGCCGATCACGAGTTCAACGCCTCCACCTTCGCCGCCCGCGTCACGGCCGCGACGCTGTCCGACATGCACTCTGCCATCGTGTCGGCCATCGGCGCCCTCAAGGGTCCGCTGCACGGCGGCGCGAACGAGCAGGTCATGCTCATGGTCGAGAAGATCGGCTCGCCGGCCAGGGCGGAGGCATGGATCCGCAAGGCCATCGCGGACAAGGCGCGCATCATGGGCTTCGGGCACCGCGTGTACCGCGTCGAGGACCCGCGCGCCAAGCACCTGCGCCGCCTCGCCACCGAGCTCGGCAAGCAGGCGGGCGACACCAGCTCCGTCGAGATCATCGAGACCGTGGCGCGCGTCATCACGGAGGAGAAGAAGATCTACCCCAACGTCGACCTCTTCTCCGGCGCCGCCTACAAGACGATGGGCATCGCGACCGATCAGTTCACGCCGATCTTCGCCATGAGCCGCATCGCCGGCTGGGCCGCCCACGTGCTGGAGCAGCACGGCAACAACCGTCTCATCCGCCCGCGCGGGGAGTACACGGGCCCGACGCACGCGACGTACGTCCCGCTCGCCGAGCGATGACCCGATCGATGAAGACGGGCCACTGCGTCGTTGGCTCGTCGGGCGCTTCCTGCGGCGTACGCCTCGGTCGCTCCGCTCCTCGCCGCCTAGCATCTGGCCCGTTTTGATCGATCGGTGACGGTTTCGATCGATACTTCACCCACCCCAGCGTCGCGCTGAGGAGCGGGACGTGGCGCCGCTCCGTATTGGCATCGTGGGGGCGCGGTTTGCTGCGGATCTTCACGCCGTGAATTATGCGCACCTGCGGCCGGGCCGGATTGAGCTGGCCGCCGTCTGTTCGCGGACCCGGGAGCAGGCGGAGGCGTTTGCCAAGCAGCATCGGATAGCGCGCGTGTTCACCGATCATCGGCAGCTCGCGGAATCGTCGGAGGTCGACGTCGTCGACGTGTGTGCGACGACGGATGCGCATCACGTGATCGCGAGCGATGCGGCGAGGGCGGGAAAGCACGTGATCGTGGAGAAGCCGCTCAGTGGGTATTTCGGGGAAGCGAGCGATCCGCCCGAGCGGATGATGGACGAGGCGCTGCGCAACTGTGACGTCGTGCTGGAGGCGGTGGCGCGCGCGGGCGTGACGTTCTGCTATGCGGAGGACTTCGTGTATGCGCCGCCGGTGGCCAAGCTGCGGCGGCTCATGGACGCGAGCGGCGGGACGATCCTGGAGCTGCGGGCGGAGGAGAGTCACTCCGGGTCGCACGCGGCGTACGCGCGACGCTGGGCGACGTCGGGAGGCGGATCCTTCCTGCGCATGGGCTCGCATCCCGTCGGCGTGATCCTGCAGCTGAAGCACTACGAGGGGCAGCAGCGTCGCGGACGACCGATCCGCGCACGGTCCGTCATGGCGGACGTCGCGCACCTCACCCGTCTGCCCGCCCTCGATCGCGAGCGCCTGCGCATGTCCACCAGGGCGGAGGACGTCGAGGACTGGTCGGTGGCCATCGTCACGTTCGAGGACGGCACCAAGGCCACCGTCCACGCCAACGACATCACGCTGGGCGGCGTGCGCAACACCGTCACCGCGTACCTCAGCAACGCGGTGGTGCAGGCGAACATCAACCCCAACAACGCGGTGACCGCGTATGCGCCGGACGCCGGCGTGTGGGGCGACGAGTACATCACCGAGAAGGTCGAGACCAAGGCGGGCTGGCAGTTTCCGAGCCCGGAAGAGGACTGGATGCGTGGCTATCCCCAGGAGCTCGACGATTTCGTGGCCGCCATCGCGGAGGGGCGCGAGCCGCTGTCCGGCGCGCGGCTCGCGCGGGAAGTGGTGGAGGTGATCTACGCCGGCTATCTGTCGGCCGCGACGGGCCGGCGCGTGGAGCTCGCGCGATGACGATTCCGTTCGCCAAGGGGCACGGGCTGGGCAACGACTACATCGTCATCGAGGAAGCGAATCTTCCGCGCGCGCTGACCGAACGCGCCATCGTACGCATCTGCGATCGCAACTGGGGCGTCGGGTCCGACGGGATCCTGCTCCTCACGCCGAGCACGAAGGCTGATTTCGGGCTGCGCATCTTCAATCCCGACGGGAGCGAGGCCGAGAAGTCCGGCAACGGCCTCCGCATCTTCGCCAAGTACCTGTGGGACCACGGGCACGCCCAGGATCCGACGTTCACGGTGGAGACGAAGGGCGGGCTCGTCGAGTGCGAGTGCCAGGTGCGCGACGGTCGCATGCAGCTGGTGACCGTCGAGATGGGGCGCGTGACGTTCCGCGCGCCCGAGATCCCGATGACCGGGCCCGATCGTGACGCGGTCGGCGTTCCCCTGCCGCTGCCCGACGGCGTCGAGATCAAGGTCACCGCGGTGTCGGTGGGCAACCCGCACTGCGTGGTGTTCGTGAACGCGCTGGACGAGGCGGAGTGCCGACGCCTGGGGCCGCTCCTGGAGCGGCACGCCGCGTTCCCCAACCGCACGAACGTCCAGTTCGCGCGCGTGCTGAAGCCGGACGAGATCGAGATCCTGATCTGGGAGCGCGGCGCCGGCTACACGCTGGCGTCGGGATCGTCGTCGTGCGGCGCCGCGTCGGCCGCGGTGCGGAATGGATTCGCCGCCCACGGTCGCGTCACCGTCCGGATGCCGGGCGGAACGCTCGCCGTCGACGTGCGTCCGGACTGGTCGCTGCGCCTGCAGGGGCCGGTCGAGGAAGTGTGCACCGGCGCCATGACACGGGAGTTCGTGGACACCTACGTCGCGCCGGCGTGAGGGCCGGCATGAAGCGCGTGTGCGTGTTCTGCGGCTCGGCGACGGGCATCGAGGCCGTGTACGCCGAGGCCGCCCGCGAGCTGGCCGTCGCGCTGGTCGGCCGCGGCCTCGGCGTCGTGTACGGGGGCGGTCGCATCGGATTGATGGGCGTGGTGGCGGACACCGCACTGGCCGCCGGCGGCGAGGTCATCGGCGTGATCCCGCGTCCGCTCGCATCGAAGGAGCTCGCGCACACCGGGCTCACCGAGATGAGGTTCGTGGCCAGCATGCACGAACGGAAGGCGACCATGAGCGCGCTCGCCGACGGCTTCGTCACGCTGCCGGGTGGGCTCGGCACGCTCGAGGAGACCTTCGAGATCCTCACCTGGGCGCAGCTCGGCATCCAGCGCAAGCCCATCGGCATCCTGAACGTCAACGGCTACTACGAGCCGTTCCTGCGGCTCTTCGATCACGGGATCGACCAGGGATTCATCCGCCGCGAATACCGGCAGTTCATCACCGTCGAGGAGCGTCCGCCCGCGCTGCTCGACGCCATGGCGGTGTGGGAGCCCCCGGCGGTGGCGCGCAACTGGCTCGATCCGTCGCAGACGTGAGGCGTCGTCGCGGACGCGCGCCACGGTGGCGGCCGCGACGACGAGGCTGGATTTTCCGAGCGTGCGGACTAACAATAGAGCCTTCATGAGCGGCCTGGACCAGCTCGTGGGGCGCAGCCCGCGCATCGCCGCCCTCCGTCAGAAGGTCACCGCGCTCCTGGCCGGAGAGGCGACCACGCACCGGCTCCCGCCACTGCTGATCATGGGCGAGACCGGGACGGGGAAGAGCTTGCTTGCCCGGATCATCCACGAAGCGAGCTCGCGCGCCGCGGCCAAGTTCGTCGAGCTGAACGGCGCAGCCATCCCGGAGAACCTGCTCGAATCGGAGCTGTTCGGATACGAGCGCGGGGCGTTCACCGACGCGCGACAGGCCAAGGCCGGACTGTTCAAGGTCGCCCATCGCGGCACGCTCTTCCTCGACGAGGTCGGGCTGCTACCTCTGTCGTTGCAGGCGAAGCTGCTCACGGTGCTCGAGGACGGCAGCGTGCGCCGTCTCGGCGCGACGCAGAGCGAGCCCGTCGACGTCTGCGTCATCAGCGCCACCAACGAGGACCTCCAGTCCGCCGTGCGCGCGCGGCGATTCCGCGAGGATCTCTACCACCGGCTGGCGGTGATCACGCTCGTGCTGCCGCCCTTGCGCGAGCTGGCGAGCGATCTGACTTTGCTGGCGGCGCACAGCCTCGAGCGCGCGTGTGCGAAGTACTCGCTGCCGCTGAAGACCCTGAGCCCGGACGCGCTCGCGGCGATGTGCGCCTATCGCTGGCCCGGCAACGTGCGCGAGCTGAACAGCGTCATCGAGCGCGCGGTGCTCATGTGCCCGGCGGCCGTCATCGACGCCGGCGACCTCACCTTCGCCGCCGCGCCCGACGTCCCCGTGGCGGCATCGGCCGCGGGCGACGTCGCGGCATCCGAGCGTCGCCGTCTCCGCGAGGTGCTGGCCCAGACGGGATGGAACATCTCCCGCACAGCAGCGACCCTCGGCATCACGCGCAATACCGTGCGCGCGCGCATCGCAAAGTACGGCCTCCAGCCGGAAGGGGCGGTGCGCCGGAGCGAGAGCGGCGAGTCCGGCCAGCCCACCGAGGCGACCGTCGGAGACGCCGACGAGGCGCTCGCCGGCGCCCCGCCCGCGCCCTCACCGAGCGACGTCGACCCGCGGGCTATCGATGCGGGCGCGGTGGAGCTGATCGGCGTCGCCAGGCTCGCGAGACCCGAGTCGTCGCCCCCGGCCGCGACGGGCGGCATCACGTCGCTCCATCCACCGGCGGGACGCCCGTCCATCGCCGTGCTGCCCTTCCGCGTGCACGGAGACACGGAGCGCCAGGCGTACTTCGGCGACGGGATCGTGGAGGACATCATCGGAGCGCTGGCATCGCTGCGCGAGGTCTTCGTCATCTCGCGCAGCTCCACGCTGCGCTATCGCGGCGTCGACGCCGACGTGCGCGCCGTCGGCCGGGACGTCGGTGTCGGCTACGTCCTCTCGGGCAGCGTGTGGCGAGCGGGCGACCGTCTGCGCGTCTCGGCGGAACTGGCCGAGACGACGCGCGGTGCGGTCATCTGGGCCAGTCACTTCGACGGGATCTCGGAAGATGTCTTCGCCCTGCAGGACCAGATCGCCACCCGGGTGGTGAGCACGATCGCACCGCAGGTGCGCGAGGCCGAGCTGCGTCGAGCCCTCCGCAAGCGACCGAACAACCTGGAAGCGTACGATTGCGTGCTGCGAGGACTGAGCGAGCGATACCACCTGAGTCTCGACCACTTCAACCAGGCGCGCACGTGGCTGGAGCGTGCCATCGCGCTCGACCCCGGTTACGCGGCGCCCTATGCGCTCCTCGCCGACTGGCACAGTATCCGGGTGAACCAGGGCTGGTCGGACGACCCCGCCGCTGACAATGCCGCGGTCATCCGTCTGGCCACCGCCGCCTTCGAGCGTGACAGCTTCGACGCCATGGCCCTCGCGCTCTGCGGCCACGTGAAGTCACTGCTCCTGCACAAGTTCGACGAGGCCATCGCGCTGTTCGACCGCGCCATCGCGGCCAGCCCCAGCAGCGCGATCGCCTGGACGCGGAGCAGCCCCACGTACAGCTACCTCGGTGATGCACGAGAGGCCATCCGGCGCGCCGAGGAAGGTCTCCGCCTGTCGCCGCTCGATCTGCACATCTTCTTCGCCCACGGCATCCTGGGGCTCGCCCTCTACATCGCCGGCGAGTACGAGGAAGGTCTGAAGTGGGGACGCAAGGCCCGCGAGGAGAATCCCGCCTGGACGGCGAACCTCCGCTTCCTCGCCGTGAACCTGGCCGCGCTTGGCTGCCATGAAGAGGCCAAGCACGTGGGCAACGCGCTCGTGTCCGTCGAGCCCGGCTTCCGGGTCGACCGCTTCATGGAGGGCTATCCCCTCCAGGGCGCCGCGCGCCGCGCGGCGTTCGCCGATCACCTTCGCGCGGCTGGCCTGCCCGGGTAGGACGATCAGCAGGTCGCGAGCGCGGCGGTCGCGACGTTGAGGCGTCCGCCCGTCTTGCACGGCAACCCGGGCAACTGATCCACCGAGAGCAGCAGATAGTTCTTCAGCGCATCCGCGCTGAGACTGGGGTTGCACGACTTGAGAAGCGCGGCCGCTCCCGCCACCATCGCCGCCGCAGGTGACGTCCCGTTGGAGGCGCGATGTCGTCGGACGCCGGGCACCGACGACGTGAGCTCGGCCCGCGTCGTGACCACGTCCACGCCGGGGGCGGCGAGGTCCACGGTCTCGACGCCATAATTCGAGAACGAGGCCTTCTCGTCGTAGCGATCGGTCGCCATCACCGTGATGATCCGGTCCGGACGCACCGCGCGGTAGCGGGCAGGGATCGCGGGAATCTCGTCGTTGTTGGTTCCCGAGTTTCCCGCCGCGATCACCACGAGGGCGCCGGCGTCGCACGCACGCGCGATCGCGCGCTCCAGCGCCGCGGAGCCCATCCCGAGGTCCCAGCTCAGGTTGATGACGTCGGCGTGGTGGTCGACGGCGAAGTCGATGGCGGCGGCGCCATTCGCGGGTCCGGGAAGGACGTCGGCGTCGAAGAACTTCACCGCCATGAGCCGGATCCCGGGCGCGCGCTGGGCGGCGGCGAGCACCGCCCCGGCGAGCCGCGTCCCATGCCCGTCATGATCGGTGACGTCCGGGCTGCGCGTCCCGCCGATGCATCGGGCGCCGTGCGCGAGCGTTCCTGCCACCGTCCCCGTCCAGAGGTAGCCTTTCAGATCGGGGTGGTCGACCATGATCCCGGAGTCGACGACCGCGACCGTGACGGGCGCCATCCCGGGCCGGAAGCGATGCCCTGACGATCCCGCGTCGACGCCGATCCTCAGCAGGGCTCCGCGGGGATCCGGATTGTCGTCCAGCTCCGCGGGCGTGGCGATCCTGATCGCGTCGTCGCGGATGTGCACGCCGGACTGAGCCGTCACGCCGGCGACGATGCGCGCGACGGCGGACGCCGGGCCCTCGAGCCGCACGTCGAGGAGGCCGAGCCGGGCCACCTCGCGAACCCGGGACCTCGGCCTCACGTCCGGGTCCTTGGCGATGAGCTCGAGCAGCCGATCCCGGACGTGATAGAGCAGCGCCGCTTCGTCGACCTGCACATCGAACCGACGAACGACGGGAGCGCTCATCGTCACGCCTCCGATTCCGCGTCCTGCTCTCGCCGGGCGTCCTGCAGGAGCGCCTGGAACAGCGCGCCGTCCTGGAGCAGCCTGAAGCACTCCTCCGCCGCCTTCACGCCGCCGTCGTTGTCCGCCTCGTAGTGCAAGCCGGCGATGACGCGGTTCTTGGCCACACGGCGCGAGAGATTGAACAGCATGTCCCCTTGATTCCGGCCTCGCCCGGCCGCGTGGAGACACGTCGAGATCAGATGGCTCTGAAGGGCGTGCCCGGCAGGAAACGAGGGGTGAACGGGTGGGCCCAGCAACGGGACGATGGCGGGACAGACCTGCGAGGGCCGGGCCTCCCGGTAATGATTCTTGAGACACATGACGACGACTTCGCCCACGCGCCGCGCGACCCGGATGAGCTGATACGTGGCGGGCGCGCTCGAGGCGTCGATCATCAGCATGGCGAGCCAGTACTTGAGGACGCCCTCGCCGTCCTGATCGATGATCTCCAGGAACCGCTCCTCGCGCTCGTCCGAGACCTCGATGATCTTGCGCAGCTCCAGGCCCTTGTTCTTCTGGAGATCGGCGTGGATGGGGTCGAGGACGCCGATCATGGTGTCCAGCCACTTCGGGTTCTCGGTGAGGAACTCGTTCAGGTAGATGGACGCGCGCAGCTCGGCATCCCAGTATTTGCGGAACTTCACCCGGTTCACGGCGGCCTGGGCGGCGTCGTAGGCCGTCTGCTGCGTGGCGGACGGCTCCGAGGGGAACTCCGTCGTCTTGAGGAGCCGCGCGAACTCGTCCGAGTTGTACCGGACGTTGGTGGCGAACGTCGTCACCCCGACATTGACGCCGGCGTTGGCATTCGCGTTCGCATTCGCGTTGGCGTTGGCATTCGCGTTCAGGTCGCTTGCCCCTAGACCGGCCATCGTGTCCTCCTCGTCGAAAACGTCAGCGCGCGGCGCTGTCGCTGTCGGCTCGTGTTCCCGCACGCCGCGCGGGAGGAGCGGTACGTTACGCCCGCACCTACTGATCGTCAACGATCGGCTCCCGCCGCGGCCATGCCACCGTGGTATCGAACGAAACGTCGCGCGCCACGTGGCGCGGCCGACGGCGGTGTCGGGCCCCCGGTGACGTCACGGTCAACTCCGTCGCAGGGTTTCACGCACGAACGCATCCGCTCCGTCGTGAAGTATGAGGCTCGCACATGCCGAACCCCGCGCGAGGGAGGTCCCCGATGTGGCGACGGACGACGTGAAGCCCGTCCATCACGGCCACCGCCGATCGATGAGACGGACGCTGCACATCACGCTGCGCGAAGGATTTCGCGGCCACTCGGTCGTGATCCTCGTCGACGGCCGCCCGGTGTACAACCGTGGCGGCGTGACGACCGATCCTGCGATGTCGCAAGCCGACGCGGTCGGCCTCATCGTGCCCGGCCGCCGCATCGACGTGACGATCGCGGTGACGCCTGGCAACTATGCCGGCGTCGTCAGCGTGGACGTCCGCACGCACTCGCACCTCGCCATCAGCCTGGTGGGCGAGGGCACGGTGGGCTTCCAGACGTTCGCGGACGGCGTCAGATGACGCACGTGGTCGACGGCGGCGCCGAGACGGCGGAGGCGCACGCATCCCGTCGCGGCCCGACCTCGAAGTCGATGCTGGCGGTCATGAACGTGCGCGCACGCGCCTGCGCGAGACCGAACCGCCGCGACACCTGGCGGATGGCATCCCCGGCGGCCTGGCCGCGCCGGATGGAGCGCAGCACCTCGGCCACCATCCGCCGGATGCGAATGGGCGCGTCCCGTCGCACGGTGAGCGACACCTCCGTGTCGGACGGCGACGCCAGCCCGCGCTGCCACAGATAGAGATCGATGTCCCGGCCGAGCCCGCGGTGCCGGGGCGGCCGCTTCTCCTCCGCCTCACGCGCCACGCGGTACGCGCGATACGAGAGCGGGTACATCGCGTCCGTCTTGGGATCGACCCAGTACGCGATTCCCGCGACGCCATCACGATGCTGAATTCGGTCGCCTGACGGGGCGGAGCGGTGACGCGAGGTTGAGGGCGGAATCGTGGCGATCATGGCAACACCTCCGGTGGATTTCGGACTGACATCGCGGCATCGACGAGGGCAAGCGACGTGCCGCGGCCGAACCCCGATCTGTCGGCGACTTGGCGGTGGCTCCGCGGCGCGCGGACTGGTCTCTGACCGGTCATTGACCAGGCAACGTCGCCGGCGATCCGGCTTCCGGGTGGTCACCCGGCGCGCTTGGTGATCGACCGGTGATCGACCATGTGCCGCGCGAGCGGCACGCAGGCGTCGACACCCGCGATTCTGCGCGCCTTCCGTTTGGTCCGCCGCTTGCGATGGGGCGAGGCCGGAGGGATTGCACCGATGAAGACCAGCGTTTGGCCGCACGAAGCGTCGCGCGTGTCCGAGAAGCCGGTCGACAAGGAGCGCGGTCAGAGTTTCGCCTGGGACGTCTGGTCCCGCGCGGCGGCTGCCGTGGTGATCTGGCTGCTGCTGCTCGCGGTCTCGCTCGTCGGACTGGCGATGATCGCCAAGCCGCAGCCCGCGCGGTTCGACGACCGCGGAACGTTCGCAGTGGTCGCCCCGCGCAGGCCCTAGCCGGAGAACCGGGATCGACGGCGATCAGCCTCGCATGTCGTGCAGGACGGGCATCGCGGCGATCTGCTCGGCGGTGAGCTCGTTCCAGCGGATGCCGCGTGGCTTGGCGCGCTTGCGGGTCGCGCGGATCGTCCGCGTCGGCGTGACCACGACGTCGACGGGCACGTCGTGCGGGGTCATCGGGATCGCGGTCTCCACGACCTGCAGGTCGTGGACGGTCGTGATCACCGGCGTTCTCTCGCTGACCGCGCCGAGCGTGCGGGTGAGGGCGAATTCGAGGTCGCTGTAGCCGCCGCCCTTGCCGACGCGCGCACCGCGCGCGTTGACCGCGACGCTGCCCGCGACGACGAGATCGATCGGCGGAAGGTCGGACGGGAGGACGGCTTCGCCGTAGCGCGAGGCACCGGCGATGCTCGAGGCGGCGACCACGTGTGTGCCGAGCTTCTCCGGGTCGAGGCGGATGAAGCAGCGGCGGTCGCGGAGGCGGGGGACGGCCATGAACACCGTCTTGCCCTCGCGAAGGGCGCGCAGGCGCAGGGGGCGCTGAGGCGCATCGGGGTTGCACTTGAGCGTGCGCGCGCGCCTCCACTCCGGAAGCTCGGCGGCGCGGGCGGCGGCGGCCTCGGCGCCGACGAAGTTCGGAATGCGGTCGTGGAGCGGACGCGGGAAGCGCGCGATGCCGGGTCGATCGAGACGCGTCCAGATCCGCTCGCGCAGGGCCTGCTTGGTCCGCACCCTCGATGCGGACGCGCGGCGGCGCGACGCGGTCAGCGCGAGGCGTGCGCCCAGGCCAGCAGGTCGTCGAGGGGCCGGGCGTTCAGGACCTGCTCGGGACCGATCCACGCGCGACGCGCGATCCCGAGGCCGAGGTCGATGTGGTTGAGCTCGTTCAGGTAGTGGGTGTCGGTGCTGACCGCGATCGGAATGCCGAGCTCGCCGGCGCGGCGCGCGTGGACGTCGTTGAGATCGAGACGCTCGGGCGAGCAGTTGATCTCGACCGCCTTGCCGTTCCGCTTCGCCGTCGCGAGCACGGCTTCCATGTCGACGTCGTACGGATCGCGCGACGTGAGGCGACGGCCGGTGGGGTGCACGAGCACGTTCACGAGCGGGTGCTCGAGGGCGCGCACGATGCGGGTCGTCATGTCGTGGCGGTTCTGCTTGAAGCGCGAGTGCACTGCGGCGAGCACGAAGTCGAGCTGTCGCAGCACCTCGTCGGGAAAGTCGAGCGTGCCGTCGGCCAGGATGTCGCACTCGCAGCCGGCCAGGATGCGGATCCGGTACTGCGGCTGCAGCTCGCGGATGCGCGCGACCTGGGTGAGGAGCTGGTCGGCACTGAGGCCGTTGGCGATCGCGGTCGACTTCGAGTGGTCGGACACGATGATGTACTCGTAGCCGCGCGCCTGGGCCGCTTCGATGAGCTTCTCGATGGGATGATGCCCGTCCGACCACTCCGTGTGCGCGTGCAGGTCGCCGCGGATGTCCGCCGCGGTGACGAGCCGGGGCAGCCGGTCGCTCTGCGCGGCCTCGATCTCGCCGCGGTTCTCGCGCAGCTCGGGCGGCATCCACCGCATGCCGACGGCTGCGTAGACGTCTTCCTCCGTCGCGCCCGCGATGCGCGCGCCCGTCGCCTCCTCGAACACCCCGTACTCGCTCACGCGCAGCCCACGTCGCGACGCGATCTCGCGCATGCGCACGTTGTGATCCTGGGACCCCGTGAAGTACTGGAGCGCGGCGCCGAAGCTGTCGGGCGGCACCACCCGCAGATCGATCTGCAGTCCCTCGGCGTGACGGACGGAGGCGCGCGTGTCGCCCGCGCCGATGACGTCCACCACCGACGGCAGCGAGGTGAAGGTGGTGATGACGCGCTTCGCATCGCGGGACGTCACCAGGATGTCGATGTCCTTCACCGTCTCTCGCATCCGTCGCAGCGAGCCGGCCACCTCGATGCGCTCGATGCCGCCGTGCGCGGTCAGCACGTCGACGACCTGGTCCGCGATGCCCCGCGCCCGCGACAGGAGCATCCGGCTTCGCCCCGTCTTGAGGAGCGCGATGCCCTTCAGGATGTTCTCGCAGGTCTTCTCGCGAATGCCCGCCACGCCGACGATGGCCTTGCTCCGGCAGAGCTCCTCGAGCTTCTCGACGGAGTCGACGCCGATCTGCTCGTAGAGGGCGGCCGCGGTCTTCGGCCCGAGGCCCCGGACCTGGAGGAGAGAGGCGAAGCTCGACGGCAGCCCGCTCCGCAGCGTCTCGAGCTGCGCGATGTGACCGGTGTCGAGATACTCCTTGATCTTCGCCGCGAGGTCCTTGCCGATGCCCGGTAGACGGGTCAGCTCGCCACGCGCGGCCAGCTCCTCGACGTCCGTGGGCAGCGCCTCCAGGGTCTGAGCGCCGCGCTGGTAGGCGCGGATGCGGAAGACGCTCTCGTTGCGGACCTCGAGGAGCGTCGCCATCTCGTAGAAAAGCCGCGCCAAATCGAAGTTTTTCACGTCTTCATGATACACTCCGCGTCGCAGTGATCGCGGGCTGGTGCTGGGATCTCGTCGAGCCGTACCTCCGCAGAAACCTCCTCAACCGCGGTGTCGAGCGACCGTCGCGCAAGCAGCTGCTCGAGGAGTTCGCCCGGGTGTGGCCGGATTTCACGGCGACCATCGGCGTGCAGGTACCCCACGCCGGCACCATTCGCTTCAAGTGGCTCGTCCGCCTTCCGTCGTCCGACATGACGGCGTTCCTGGACGATCCCGTGGGCTGGATCGGGGGGCGCTTTGGCGGTGGCAAGTACAAGATGAACCTGCACCACGGCCTCCACTGGGTGAACACCAAGAACTTCCGTCCCGACGGTGACCCGCGCTGGGGGGAGGCGCCGGAGATCTCGGTCGATGAGTGAGGCCCTCCGCGACGCCACCGGCGCGGCCCTCGCGCTGCCGGCACCGCCGCGTCGCATCGTGTCTCTCATTCCCAGCACGACCGAGACGCTGTGCGCGCTGGGCCTCGCCGACGCGCTCGTCGGCGTCACCGTGTACTGCCGCGAGCCGCGCGACGTCGTGGCGCGAGTGACGAAGATCGGCGGCGAGAAGGATCCCGACCTCGACCGTATCCGGGCCCTGAAGCCCGACCTCGTCGTGGCGAACGTCGAGGAGAACGTGCGCGCGCACGTGGACACGCTGCGGAGCTGGAACATCCCGGTCTGGGTGACGTACCCGAGGACGGTGCGCGAGAGCCTGGCCATGATCGCGGAGCTCGGCGCGGTCACGGGGACCGGCGCGCGCGCCGACGCGTTGCTCGCCGAGCTCACGCCGCTCTACGAGCGCGTCCGTGCCGAGGCGACGCAGCGCGAGCGCGTGCGCGTCTTCTACGCGATCTGGCGGGAGCCCTACATGACCATCAACCGCGACACGTACATCCACGACATGCTGACCACCTGCGGGGCGGCCAACGTCTTCGCCGATCACCCCCAGCGCTATCCCGCCGTGACGCTCGACGAGGTCGCGGCGCGACGGCCCGACGT
>JBKPPN010000218.1:0-30108 GCA_046733575.1 Candidatus Methylomirabilota bacterium
GGCAGCGTCAGCGTGTCGGACCGGAGATCGACGACGTCGTGCATGGCGCCTCTACTTCTGGGCCAGGCGCTGCGCGGCGCGCCGTCCCCATTCGGTGTGTGAGTACTCCATGGCCAGCCGTCGCAACGTGTCGGTGGCCTCGGCGGTCTTGCCCTCGCGGAAATTGACCTCGGCGAGCAGGTACAGTGCCTCGGGCACCACCAGGCTGCGCGGGTGATCCTTCAGGAGCGCCTCCACGCGCTGGCGCGCGGCGGCGGGATTACCGTTGGCCCAGTAGTAGCTGGCGACCCACAGTTCCTTCTGCGCGAGTCGACCGCGGCAGATGTCGATCTTGGCGAGGCCATCCGTGGCATAGCGACTGTCAGGGTACTCCTTGACCAGCTTCTTGAACTGATCGAGCGCCTTCTGGGCGAGGGCCTGATCCTGCTCGATCGGCTTGATCTGGTCGTAGTACGACATCGCGAGACGGTACTGGACGAGGTCCGCGATCTGATGGCGCGGATAGAACGCCAGGAAAGTCTCGAACTCCTTGACCGCCTTCTCGAACTCCGACTCCCGGTAGTACGCCTCGCCCACGAGGAACCGCGCGCGCGCCGCGTACGACGAGTTCGGGTGTCGCTCCACGATCTTGGTGAACGCCGTCCGCGCCTCGGTGAACCGTCGCTTCGCCATCTCGTTCTCGCCGATCTGGTAGAGCTCCTCGGGCGGAAGGATGGGCGTCGGCGCGGGGCGCAGCCACGACCAGCTGCACCCTGTTGACAGGTAGAGGAGTGCGACGAGCAGGATCCGGCCGAACATCGCAGGGAACTTATCATATCCGCCGTCGGAAAAAGCCTTTGACTTCGCCCACACCCGCCGGTATTACCGCTTCTATATGAGCCTCCCCCGCATGCTCCGCCTCCGCCAGAACTTCCCGCGCCCCGTCGTCCACGACATCCCGGGCACCGTCAAGGCCCGGCTCGCCGCGTGCGGGCTCCCGGTGAAGCGAGGGGACACCGTCGCCGTCGGGGCGGGCAGCCGTGGCATCGCCAACATCGCGACGATCGTCGGGGCCACCGTGGAGTACCTGAAAGACGTCGGCGCCCGACCGTTCGTCTTCCCGGCGATGGGCAGTCACGGGGGCGGGACCCCGGACGGCCAGCTGTCGGTGCTCGAGCATTACGGGATCACCGAGGCCACCATGGGGTGTCCGGTGCGGGCCACCATGGACGTCGTGCAGGTCGGGGAAGCGCTCGGGCTTCCCGTGTGGCTGGACCGCTACGCCGCCGAGGCGAACTGGATCGGCCTCGTCAACCGTGTGAAGCCGCACACCGACTTCAAGGGGTCCATCGAGTCGGGGCTGTTCAAGATGATGACGATCGGACTCGGCAAGTACAAGGGCGCCATCCAGTACCACCGCGCCAACGTCCAGCACAGCTACGAGCGGGTGATCACGACGGTGGGACGCGAGATGCTCGCCAAGGCGCGCATCGGCTTCGGCCTCGGCATCGCCGAGAACGGCTACGACGAGACCGCGGAGATCCAGGCCTTCACGGCCGCGAACCTGGAGGAAGGCGAGCGCCGCCTGCTCAAGACGGCGCGCGACTGGATGGCGCGCCTGCCGTTTTCGTCGATCGTCGTCCTGATCGTGGAGCAGATGGGCAAGAACATCTCGGGCTCGGGGATGGACACCAACGTGATCGGTCGCCCGACCAACCCGCACGAGCCGTTCCCGAACGACCCGCGCATCCTCTGGATCGTCGCCCTCGACCTCACCGAGGAGAGCTACGGCAACGCGACCGGGATCGGCAACGCCGACTTCACCACGCGGCGCCTCGTCGAACGGATCGACATGAAGCCCACGCTGATCAACTGCATCACCGCGTGCTCGCCCGGGATGGCGAAGGTCCCGGCGACGTACGAGACCGACCGTGAAGCCGTGGAGGCCGCGCTGTCCTGCATCGGGCTCATCCCGGCCGAGCAGGCCCGGGTCGTCCACATCAAGAACACGCTGATGATCGGCGAGCTCGAGGTCTCCGAGGCCTATGCCGCCGAGGCGCGCGCACGTGCCGACCTCAGCGTGATCGGCGAGCTCACTCCGCTCGCCTTCGACGTCGCGGGACGACTCGTGCCGCGAGCCTGACGCGGGATCGCCGCCTCGCCGCGAGCCCGGACGACGGGGGTCACGCGTCGAGCAGCTTCTCCATGACGATGGTGTCGACCCAGCGACCGTCCAGCAGTCCCTGCTCCTTGTAGATCCCCACCGTCCGGAACCCGAGCTTCTGATAGAGCGCCATCCCGGCATCGTTGGTGGGGAAGGCCGACAGCACCATCTTGTGGTAGCCCTGCTCCCGGGCCAGCTCCACGAGGCGCTCGAGGAGCAGGCGTCCCGCCCCCTTGCCCCGCCACGCCCGCTCGACGTAGATCGAGAAGTCGGCGACGAATCGGTACGCCTGGCGCGGGTTGTAGGGGTTCAGGCTGCCCCACGCGACGATCTCACCGCTCTGCGAGCCGCCCGCATCGGGCACCTCGGCGACGACGACGGGATGCCGCGGCCCGCGGGCGGCGAGCCATTGCCGTCGCTCCTCCGGCGTGCGCAACTCGGTCTCCAGCGTCGCGACGCGATCCTCGATGCCCTGGTTGTAGATGCGGCAGATGGCCGTCGCGTCGTCCGGGCTGGCGAGGCGAAGCGTGTACTCGGTCACGCGAGCTCCCGGGTGTCGAGTCGGCCGTCCTTCTGCAGACGTGCGAACTCGTCCAGCGTGCGGTGCACGCCGTCGGCGAGCGTCGTGGGCGGGCGGGGGCCGAGATCCTGCTGATAGCGTGCGTCGTCGAGCGCGTCGGGAAACGGGATCGGCTGCTCCACGTGGGTGACGAGTCCCTTGGCGGCCGGGCGCGCCTCCTCGATGAGCGTGATCACGTCGACCACCGACGACGACGCTCCGTGGAGGTTGTACACCCGCGCGCCGTCCAGCCTCGACGCCGACGCGCGGAGCAGCGCCTCGGATACGTCCTCGACGTAGATCAGATCGCTGCGGCCGCCCCAGCGGATCTGGAAGCGACGTCCGAGCACGGCCGCCTTCATGGCGATGGCGGGATCCGCGGTCAGCCCGAAGTCGCGGCCGGGTCCGTACACGCTCAGAGGACGGAATCCCATCGACGCGATGCCGTGCTGCTCCCAGTAGACGCGCGCCGTCTCCTCGTTGGCCACCTTGTAGACACCGTAGTGCGTGGCCGGATGCGGGGCCGCGTCGTCCCTGATCGGACCGGGCGGATACAGAGCGGGCGGACCGAAGACGGCGGCCGACGACGCGTACACCACGCGGCTCACGCGCCCTTCGCTGGCCCGGGCGGCCTCGAAGACATTCGTGGTGCCCACCACGTTGACGAGGGCGCCGCGCGAGGGGTCCTGACGGCACAGCGGGATCTGCCACGCCGCCAGGTGGATGAGACGGTCGACGCGGTGATCGCGCACCACGTTGATCACGGCGTCGCGGTCGGCGATGTCGCCGCGGACGAGCGTCGTGCGCGAGGCGACGTCGGGTCCCGCGATCATCGCGAGACGCCAGGGATCGTCGCTCACGTCGAAGACGACGGGACGCTCGCCGGTGGCGAGGAGGCTCTTCACGACCCACGAGCCGATGCAGCCCAATGCGCCTGTCACCAGCGTGGTCATGGCCCCGCACGATAGCACACGGGTCTTCGTCGCCCCCCGCCGCAGGTAGTAGAATCCCGCGCGTCGGCGCGGGACTGCGCGCCGTCGTGAAAGGACGCGTGGCATGGCTGATCGACCGCTCGTGGTGCTGGCCGGCAACATCGATCCTGCGGGGCGGGCCGTGCTGGATCGCGAGGCACGCGTGATCGTGTGCGACGAGGAGAGCGAGGCGCCCTTCGTGAAGGTGGCGGCGGACGCCGACGGCATCCTGTTCCGCGTCCGCCCGCGCTGCACGGAGAGCCTGATGGCCGCGTGCACCAAGCTGCGCGTGGTGGGCCGGCACGGCGTGGGCCTCGACACCGTCGACATCCCGGCCGCGACCAAGCTCGGCGTGGCCGTCGTGCACGCCCCGGGCTCCAACGCGCAGTCGGTGGCCGAGCACGCGCTCATGCTCATGCTCGTCTGCGCCAAGCGCACGCTGAAGGTCGACCGCGACACCCGCAAGGCCGACTGGAACGCGCGCCGGGGCGGTAACGTGGAGCTCGCCGGCAAGACGGTCGGCATCGTGGGCGTCGGGAACATCGGCCGCAAGGTCGCGGCCTTCACGGCCGCGCTGGGCATGCGCGTCCTCGGCTACGACAAGTACGTGCCGGCCGACGAGCTGCGTCGGCGCGGCGTCGAGCCCGTCGACAGCCTGGAGACGCTCCTGCCCCAGGTCGACTTCCTCACCTGTCACACGCCGCTCACCGACGAGACGCGCGGCATGATCAACGAGCGCAGCCTCGGCCTCATGAAGAAGGGCGCCGTGTACGTCAACACGTCACGCGGGCCGGTGCAGCAGGAGCGCGCGCTCTTCGAAGCCCTCACGCGCGGACAGCTCGCCGCCGCGGGAATCGACGTCTTCGAGGAGGAGCCGAGCTCCGCGGACAACCCGCTGTTCAACCTGGAGAACGTCGTCGTCTCCGCGCACGTAGCCGGCGTGACGCGGGAAGCGACCGCGCGCGCCTCCGTGCAGGTGGTGAGCGAGATGCTGCGGGTGCTGCGCGGCGAGAAGCCCGACGTGCTCGTGAATCCCGAGGTGTGGCCGCGTCTCGGGCGGCGGGCGTAGAATCGGCGCATGCCCATCGACAGCCGTCATCCCCGCGACATCCGCGCCGACATCCGAGCCGGGCGCATCACCGGCGTCACGGCCGGCCTCGGCCCCGGTCACGTCCAGGCGAACCTCGCCGTCCTGCCGCGTGACCACGCGTACGACTTCCTCCTCTTCTGTCAGCGCAACCCGCGCCCGTGCCCGCTCCTCGAGGTGACGGACGTCGGATCGCCCGAGCCGACCGGCGTCGCGCCCGGCGCCGACCTGCGCACCGACATTCCGCGCTACCGGATCTACGAGGACGGCGTCATGACGCGGGAGGTGACGGACGCCACGCCGTACTGGCGCGACGATCTCGTGGCGTTCCTGCTCGGCTGCTCGTTCACGTTCGAGTGGGCGCTCATGGAGGCGGGGATCACGCTCTGGCACGTCGAGCACGGCCGCAACGTCGCCATGTGGCGCACGTCGCTCGAGACGCGCCCGGCCGGCGCGTTCCACGGTCCGACCGTCGTGTCGATGCGCCCGATCCCGACCCGGCAGCTCTCGAAGGCCGTCACGGCCAGCGCGCGCTTCCCCGGCGCGCACGGCGCGCCGATCCACATCGGCGATCCGGCCGCCATCGGCATCAGCGACATCACGGCGCCGGACTGGGGCGATGCGCAGCAGTTCGCGCCGGGCGACGTCCCCGTGTTCTGGGCGTGCGGGGTGACGCCGCAGGCGGTGGCCCTCGCCTCGAAGCCGCCCTTCATGATCACGCACAGCCCCGGGTCGATGTTCATCACCGACGTGCCCAACAGCGCGCTGGCGGCGTTCTGAGCTCGGCGACTCTCCCCCGGTTCCGGCCCGTCGGCGATCTCGCGGTGAGCGTCGAGCTGGGCGACGAGATCAGCCTGGACGTCAACACGCGGGTCCGCGCCCTGGAGCACCTGCTCGCAACACGCGGTGAGCCGGGCGTCACCGAGACCGTCCCGAGCTTTCGCGCGCTCCTCGTGTACTACGATCCGCTCGTCGTCCGCTACGACGCGCTCTGCGCGCGACTCACCACGCTCGCCGCGCACGCCTCCCCGGCGGCGCTGCCGCCCGCGCGCCACGTCGAGCTCCCGTGCTGTTACGAGGAGACGTTCGGCCTCGACCTGGTGGGCGCCGCGGCGCGCCTCGATCTCTCGCCCGAGGCGCTGATCGAGATCCATGCCGGCGCCGACTACATCGTCTACTTCATCGGGTTCACGCCCGGGCTGCCCTATCTCGATCTTCCGGAGCGGATCACGATTCCGCGCCTCGAGACCCCGCGCGTGCGCGTCCCGCCCAACAGCGTGTCGATCGGTGGGACGCAGTGCTGCATCTACTCGGTGGAGAGTCCGGGCGGCTTCTGGATCATCGGACGCACCCCGGTCCCCCTCTACGATCCCTCACGCACCGAGCCCGTCCTGCTCCACGCGGGCGACCGCGTCCGCTTCCGCCGCATCGACGGCAGGGAGTTCGAGCGCATCAGCGAGGCGGCCCAGCGCGGGACGTATCGACCCGTGATCCGGAGCGACGTGGCCGCCCATCCGTGATCGCGATCGTCGACCCCGGGCCGCTCACGACCGTGCAGGACCTCGGCCGCTTCGGCCAGCTCCGGTTCGGAATCCCGCCGTCGGGTCCCCTGGACCGCCCCGCCCTCGTCCTCGCCAACCGTCTCGTCGGCAATGCCGACGGCGCGGCGGCGCTCGAATGCACGCTGGGCGGCCCGCGTTTCGAGGTCGGCACGACCGTCGCGATGGCGGTCACCGGCGCCGACGTCGCCGTGTCCGTGAATGGCGAGGCCGCGCCGACCTGGACGACCGTGCCGCTGAAGTCGGGCGACGTGGTCAAGATCGGCATGGCGCGCTCGGGCGTGCGCTCGTACGTCGCCTTCGCGGGCGGCATCGACGTGCCGGTCGTGCTCGGATCGCGCGCGACGTACGTGCGAGGCCGACTGGGCGGCGTCGAGGGGCGTGCGCTGAAGAAGGGCGACCGGCTCTCGCTTCTGTCCGGCCCGGCGTCGCCCGCTCGGCGGCGGCTGAAGCCGGAGGCCGTTCCCGTCGCCGCGGCCGACACCGAGCTCCGCGTCGTCCTGGGTCCGCAGGACGATCGGTTCACCGCCGAGGGCCTCGCCACGTTTCTCCGCTCCGCGTACGAGATGCAGCCGCAATCCGATCGCATGGGCGCGCGCCTGCGCGGGCCCGTCATCGCGCATCGCGCGGGCCACGACATCATCTCCGACGGGATCGCGCTCGGCAGCGTACAGGTGACCGGCGACGGGATGCCGATCGTGCTGCTCGTCGATCGGCAGTCGACCGGTGGTTACACGAAGATCGCCACGGTGTGCTCGTTCGACGTGAGCCGGCTGGCGCAGGTCAAGCCCGGGCATCGCGTACACTTCCGGGCCGTGACCGTCGACGAGGCGCACCGCGCGCTCACGGCGTCGGGTCGTGCGCTCGACACCGTGCTGGAGGAGATTTCATGAGCATCGACAAGGAGCTCGCGGAGTACACGGCGAAGACGTCGCGCTCGCGCGCGCTACACGAGGAAGCGGCGCGCGTGATGCCGGGCGGCAACAGTCGCACCACGACGTTCTTCGATCCGTATCCGTTCTACATCGAGCGCGGCCAGGGCGCCCACGTCTGGGACGCCGACGGCACCGAGCGCGTGGACTTCAACGGCAACTACACGAGCCTCATCCTCGGTCACGCGCCGCCCGAGATCATCAAGACCGTGCAGGAGGTCGCGGCGCACGGCTTGTCGTTCCCGGGACCGACGGAGCACGAGATCCGGCTCGCCGAGGTCATCGGTCAGCGCGTGCCGTCCATCGAGACGCTGCGCTTCACCAACTCGGGCACCGAGGCCACCATGAACGCGGTGCGCGCGGCGCGCGCGTTCACGGGCCGGTCGAAGATCGCGAAATTCGAGGGCGCGTTCCACGGCACGCACGACTGGGTGATGGTCAGCGTCACGCCCGATCCGAAGGCGGGCGGCGGACGGACCCGACCGAAGCCCGTCGCGTGGTCGGCCGGCGTGCCGCCCGCCGTCCTGAAGCACACGGTGGTCCTGCCGTGGAACGACGCCGACGCGTGCGAGTCCATCCTCGAGAAGGAGGCGGGCAGCATCGCCGCGCTCCTCGTGGATCCGCTCCTCGGCATCGGGGGGATCCTGCCGCCCGTCGAGGGATTCCTGGAGCGGCTGCGCGCGATCACCGAGCGGCACGGCATCGTGCTGATCTTCGACGAGGTGATCTCGTTCCGCGTCGCCCCCGGCGGCGCGCAGGAGCGCTTCGGGATCCGCCCGGACCTCACGACGCTCGGCAAGATCATCGGCGGCGGCCTGCCCGTCGGCGCCTTCGGCGGACGCGCGGACATCATGGCCGCCTACGACCCGCGCAAGGGCGGCGCTCGGATCAGCCACGGCGGCACGTTCAACGCCAATCCGGTGACGATGGCGGCCGGGCTCACGACGCTCAACGCGCTGACGCCCGAGGCGTACGCGCGCCTCGACGACCTCGGTGAGAGGCTGCGCGGCGGTGTCACGCGTCTGCTCGCGAGCACGCGGCGGAAGGGACAGATCACCGGCCTGGGCTCGCTCTTCTGCCTCCACTGGACGACGGTGCCGCTGAGCGACTACCGGTCGAGCCGACCGAAGGACGGGGACGCGCCGATGCGCGTGTTCATGGGACTGCTCAACGAGGGTATCCTCCTCTCCCAGCGCGGCATGGGCGCCTGCTCGCTCGCGATGAGCGAGGAGCACGTCGACCGCTTCGTGAACGCGCTCGCGCGGGTGCTGGCCCGCGGCTGACGTCACCCGAGAGGCGGCGCGGCTTTCCGCGCCGGTCCACGCCGGGGCTGGGGGGGCCATCGAGGACCCCATGGAGGAGAAATGAGCAAGTTCATCGATCTGAACTGCGACATGGGGGAGAGCTTCGGACGCTGGAAGCTGGGCGCGGACGAGGAGATCATGCCGTTCATCACGTCGGCCAACGTGGCGTGCGGCTTCCACGCTGCCGATCCGCACGTCATGCGCAAGACGGTCGCCTTGGCCCTCAAGCACAGGGTGGCGATCGGGGCGCATCCCGGTCTGCCCGACCTCATGGGGTTCGGGCGCCGCGTGATGGACGTCACACCCGACGAGGTGAAGGACTACATCTGCTATCAGGCGGGCGCGCTGCGCGAGTTCGTGCGCGTGGCGGGCAGCGATCTCCAGCACGTGAAGCCGCACGGCATCCTCTACAACATGATGGAGAAGAGCGACGAGCTCGCCGCCGGCGCGGCGGATGCGGTCATGGCCTCGGGCGGGACGGACCTGATCCTCATGGCCGCGGCGTCGACGTCGTTCGATCGTGCCGTGCGAAAGATGGG
The DNA here is from genome assembly GCA_046733575.1 of Candidatus Methylomirabilota bacterium. Taxonomy (GTDB): domain Bacteria; phylum Methylomirabilota; class Methylomirabilia; order Rokubacteriales; family CSP1-6; genus JBKPPN01. The sequence continues at coordinate 9,095 of JBKPPN010000218.1, forward strand.
CGCGCGGGTAGCGTCGGAGGGTTTCGCCGACCGCGCGTATACCGTTGATGGGCGGCTGGCGTCGCGAAAGATCCCCGGCTCGCTGATCACCGACCCCAAGCGCGCGGCCGCGCAGGCGGTGAAGATGGCCACCGAGGGCAAGGTCGTCACCATCGACGGCGTGGAAATCGACATCTCGGTGCAGTCGATCTGCTGCCACGGGGACACCCCCGGCTCCGACACGATCGTCCGCACCGTGCGGGAAGCGCTGGACAAGGCCGGCTGTGTCGTGAAGCCCCTGCGGGAATGGCTCCCGCGCGCCTGACCACGGGGCAGAAATTCCCCTTCTCTTTGAAGAAAGGGGGAGAACGGGGCCGTTTCAGGCCGCGACGCGGTCGCGGTCGGGCAGTCCCAGGTGCTGGAGGAGGGTGCTCCAGCTCACCGGCTTGGTGAGGACGACGTCAGCGCCGGCCTCGAGGGCACGAGTCTGGTACGGCTCGCCGTACCCCGTCACGACGACGACGCGCGGTCGTCGCCTCGCCGCGTCGAGGACGGCACGAATGACGATGTCACCCGGAATATCGGGGAGGCCGAGATCGGTGAGCAGGACGTCGATGTCTCCGCGTGCCGCCGCCTCGATGGCGTCTCGACCGTTGGCCGCCGCGGTCACCGTCAGTCCCTCCTCGGTGAGGAGGAGGGTGAACAGTTCGCGTATATCCTCGGTGTCTTCGACGACCAGAACCCTCATGACCTTCCGTCGAGCAAGAGGGATGCCGGCCGTTCGACCAGCCCTCCCTTGACCCCTCCGGGCCCGGATGGTCTACTGAGGCGCCCCGTCTGATGACTGCTGCGTTGAAGCTCACCCCGCTGCACAGCCTCCACGTCAAGGCCGGTGCGCGCATGGTTCCCTTCGGGGGCTGGGACATGCCTGTCCAGTACACCGGCATCATCGAGGAGCACCGGACCGTGCGGAGCGCGGTCGGGCTCTTCGATGTCAGCCACATGGGCGAGTTCGAGGTCGAGGGCGGCGACGCGCTCACCGCCCTCCAGCGGGTCACGACCAACGACGTCGGCGCGCTCGCGGTGGGACAGGTCCAGTACACCGCGCTGTGCGCGGACGACGGCGGCATCGTGGACGACGCGACCGTCTATCGCCTCGAGGCCGACCGCTACATGATGACGGTCAACGCGAGCAACATCGACAAGGACTGGGCCTGGGTCACCGAGCGCAGCGCCGCGCCCGGCGCACGGTGGCGCAACGTCTCGTCCGACACGGCGCTGATCGCGGTGCAGGGGCCGCACGCCGAGGCGCTCGTCGGGCGGCTGTCCGACGTCGACGTGCCCGGCATCCCGTACTATCACGCCCGGCGCGGCCGTGTCGCGGGCGTCGCCACGCTGATCTCGCGCACGGGCTACACGGGCGAGGACGGCTTCGAGCTCTACGTCCGCGCCGGCGACGCCGAACGTCTCTGGATCGCGCTGCTCGACGCCGGCGCGGGCGAGGGCGTCGCGCCCATCGGTCTCGGCGCGCGCGACACGCTGCGGCTGGAGATGCGGTATGCGCTCTACGGGAACGACATCGACGCGACGACGAACCCGCTCGAGGCGGGGCTGGGCTGGATCGTGAAGCCGGCCAAGGGCGACTTCATCGGCCGGGCCGCCATCGAGGGCGTCCGTGCCGCCGGCGTCACGCGACGGCTGGTCGGCCTCGAGATGCTCGACCGCGTTCCCGCGCGCCACGGCTACCGGGTCGTGGCGGACGGCTCGCCGATGGGCGTGGTGACGTCGGGATCGTACGGGCCGTCCGTCGAGAAGTCGATCGCGCTGGCCTACGTCGACATCGCGCACGCGGCCGTGGGCACCCCACTCGAGGTCGAGGTGCGCGGGCAGGGGCGTCCCGCGAAGGTCGTGCGCACGCCGTTTCATCCCTCGCGCGTCAAGAAATCGTGACGTCCACCCAGGAACGAGGAGCCCGATGACCATTCCGGCCGATCTGCGGTACACGCGAGACCACGAGTGGGCGAAGAGAGAGGGCGATCAGCTCCGCGTCGGCATCACGGCCTTCGCGCAGGAGCAGCTGGGCGACGTCGTGTTCGTCGAGCTGCCGAAGATCGGCGCTCGCGTCACCGCGCGCCAGTCGTTCGGCGTGGTGGAGTCGGTCAAGGCGGTCTCCGATCTGTTCGCCCCCGTCACGGGCGAGGTCCTGGAGGTCAACGGCGATCTCGTGAAGTCGCCCGAGATCGTGAACCAGGACCCCTACGGCAAGGGTTGGATGATCGCGGTGAAGCCGGTCAACGCCGAGGAGTGGAACGAGCTGCTCTCCCCGGCCCAGTACGAGGCGTTCCTCGCCGAGGCCGCGCACTGATGGCCTCGCGGTACATCCCGACCACGACCGCCGAGCAGCGCGAGATGCTGCGGACGATCGGCGTCGGGTCCATCGAGGACCTGCTCGCCAAGGTCCCCCAGAAGGCCCGCCTGTCGCGACCGCTGCAGCTGTCGCCGGCGCAGGCCGAGAACGAGCTGCTGGTCACCATGCGCGCGCTGGCGGCGCAGAACGCCGACGCCGACTCGCACGTCTGCTTCCTCGGCGGCGGGTCGTACGACCACTTCGTGCCGCTCGTGATCAACCACATGATCCTCCGCGGCGAGTTCTTCACCGCCTACACGCCGTACCAGCCCGAGGCGAGCCAGGGCACGCTCCGGTCCATCTACGAGTACCAGACGATGATCGCGGAGCTGACGGGCATGGACGTCGCGAACGCGTCCATCTACGACGGCGCGTCGTCGCTGGCCGAGGCCGCGCTGATGGCGCACTCGGTGACGGGACGGACCGAGGTCGTGCTGTCCGCGGCGCTGAATCCGCTGCACCGACGCGTGACCGCCACGTACTGCGACGGACCCGGCCTGCGGCTGCGCGATTGCCCCGCCCCGGACGGCGTCATCGACCTGGACGCGGCGCGACGCCTCGTCACGGACAAGACGGCCGCCCTCGTGGTGCAGACACCGAACTTCTACGGCTGTCTCGAGGACGTGAAGGTCGCCGCGACCATCGCGCACGAGGCGGGGGCGCTGCTGATCGTGTCGGCGGATCCCGTGAACCTCGGGGTGCTCGAGGCCCCGGGCAAGCTCGGCGCCGACATCGTCGTCGGCGAAGGGCAGGGCCTCGGCGTCCCGATGAGCTTCGGCGGTCCGAACCTCGGCGTCTTCGCCACCAAGAACGAGCTGGTGCGGCGCATGCCGGGTCGTCTCGTCGGCGTGACGGTCGACCGCGACGGCGAGCGCGGGTTCGTGCTCACCCTGCAGACCCGGGAGCAGCACATCCGCCGCGCCAAGGCGACCTCGAACATCTGCACCAACGTCGCGCTGTGCGCGCTGATGGCGACGGTGTACGTCGCCACGCTCGGAAAGCAGGGACTGGTGCGCGTGGGCGAGCTCTCGATGGCCAAGGCGCATTACGCAGCGCGCCGGCTCACCGAGATCCCCGGCGTGTCGCTGCGGTTCTCCGCGCCCTTCTTCAAGGAGTTCGCGCTGACGCTTCCCAAGCCGCCCGATCGGGTGGTGGCCCGGCTGCTGAAGGACAAGATCCTCGCCGGCGTCCCGCTGAAGGCGTTCGATCGCAAGCTCGCCAGCGTGCTCCTCGTCGCGGTGACGGAGAAGCGGACGAAGACCGAGATCGACCGCTTCGCCGACTCGCTGGCCAAGGTGCTGGCATGAAGACGGGGGCCGCGTACGACAAGCTGATCTTCGAGATCTCATCGCCCGGCCGCGTGGGGTACTCGCTGCCCGAGGCCGACGTCCCCGTCGACGACGTCCGCGTGTCGCTACCCGCCGGTTTCGCGCGCGCCGAGGCGCCCGCGCTGCCCGAGGTGTCGGAGTTCGACGTCGTGCGCCACTACTCGCGGCTCTCGCGCATGAACTACGGCGTCGACACCCACTTCTATCCGCTCGGCTCGTGCACGATGAAGTACAACCCGAAGATCAACGAGGACGTGGCGCGGCTGGCCGGCTTCGCGCGCCTGCATCCGCTCACGCCCGACGTCGCCGCCCAGGGCGCCCTCCGCCTCATGTACGAGCTGAGCGAGGCGCTCGCGGAGATCGCGGGGATGGACGCGGTGTCGTTGCAGCCCGCGGCCGGTGCACAGGGCGAGCTGGCCGGCGTCCTCATGATCCGCGCCTTCCACGAGGCCAACCGCGAGAAGCGCACGAAGGTCCTCATCCCGGATTCCGCGCACGGCACCAACCCCGCGACCACCGCGCTCGCCGGCTACACCGTGGTCGAGGTGAAGTCGGACCACGACGGCGGCGTCGACCTCGGCGAGCTGGAGCGGCACCTGGGTGCCGACGTGGCGGCCTTCATGATCACGGTGCCATCGACGCTCGGGCTGTTCGAGCCTCGCATCACGGAGATCACCGAGCTCTGTCACGCCAAGGGCGTCCAGGTCTACATGGACGGCGCCAACCTCAACGCGATCCTCGGGATCACGCGGCCGGGTGACCTCGGCTTCGACGTCTGCCACTTCAACCTGCACAAGACCTTCACCACCCCGCACGGCGGCGGCGGTCCCGGCGCCGGTCCCGTCGGCGTCAAGGCGCACCTCGCGCCGTTCCTGCCCGCGCCCGTCGTGGCGAAGGAGACGAAGGACGGCGTCGACCGGTTCTCGCTGGACTGGAAGCGGCCGCGCTCGATCGGCAAGCTGCAGGCGTTCTGGGGCAACTTCGGGATGCTCGTGCGTGCGCTCACGTACATCCGCACGATGGGACCCGACGGGCTGCGCAGCGTCGCCGAGCACGCGGTGCTGAACGCGAACTACATCATGAAGCGGCTGGAGCCCCACTACGATCTCGGCGCGCCGGGTCCGTGCATGCACGAGTGCGTGCTGTCGGCGCGTCGTCAGAAGAAGCTCGGCGTGACGGCCACCGACATCGCGAAGCGTCTCCTCGATCTCGGGTTCTACGCGCCGTCCACGTACTTCCCGCTCATCGTGGAAGAGGCGCTGATGATCGAGCCCACCGAGACCGAATCCAAGGAGACACTCGATGCGTTCTGCGACGCGATGATCCAGATCGCGCGCGAGACGGAGTCCAACCCCGGCGTGATCCACGAGGCGCCCGTGACGACGGCCGTGCGCCGGCTCGACCAGACGAAGGCCGCGCGGGAGCCGGATCTCCGCTGGCGTCGCGCCCCGGCGGAGCGCGACTGAGCCGGTCGGCAGCCGCCCCGGCTCGCTCCGGCCGCGCATGACACCGGCGTGGCGGCTGCTCGTCACGGAGGCGACCGACGGCGCCACGAACATGGCGATCGACGAGGCGCTGTGGCGCGGCCGGCGCGCCGGGACGTCACCGCCCACGCTGCGCTTCTTCGCCTGGGATCCTCCCACCGTGTCGCTCGGCTACGGCCAGCGTCTCGACGACCACGTCGACGTCCCCGCGTGCGCACACCTGGGCGTCGGCCTCGTGCGGCGTCCGACGGGCGGCAGCGCGATCTACCACGACGGTCCCGAGCGTGAGCTGACCTACAGCGTGGCCGCCACCGCGGATGATCTGGGCGTCGGCGACGATCTCCTCCTCACGTACGAGTGGATCGGGCGTGCGCTCCTGCGCGGGCTGCGCGCGCTCGGCGCCGACGCCGAGCTGATGGCGGCGCGCCGGCCCGAGGGTCTCTCACCGGCGTTCTGCTTCGCGCGCACGGCAACGTGGGAGCTCGAAGTGGCGGGACGCAAGATCGCGGGCAGCGCGCAGCGCCGCCAGGGCCGATCGTTCCTGCAGCACGGCGCCGTGCTGCTGGGCGTCGACGAGCCGCGGCTGCGCGTCCTGTTTCCTCGCACGCGCGATCCCCTCGCCACGCTGACCACGCTCGAGGCCGCGCTCGGACACCGGCCGACGTTCGACCAGGTGGCCGCCGCGCTCGGCGCCGCGTTCGAGACGGAGCACGGGCTCACGCTGACCCCCGGTGGGCTGTCCGTCGACGAGGTCGAGGCGATGGAGCGTCTCGTGCGGGACAAGTACGCGACCCCGGAGTGGACCCACCGGGGCGCGGCGCCGCGGCCCGTCCGCTCCGCCTCGTGAGCGCGCGCGAGTATCCCGACGCGCCGCGCGTCGGCGTGGGCGCCGTCGTGCTCAGCAGGGACCGCGTGCTCCTCGTGCGGCGCGGGGGCCAGCCGTCGTCGGGAAAGTGGAGCCTGCCCGGGGGCGGGCTCGAGCTCGGCGAGACGACGGTCGAGGGCATCCAGCGCGAGCTCACCGAGGAGTGCGGCCTGCGCGTGCGCGTGGCGGGGCTCGCCGGCGTGCTGGACCGCGTCGTCCGCGACCCCGAGGGACGCGTGCGTTACCACTGGGTGCTCGTGGACTTTCTCGCGTATCCCGAATCGGAGGAGATCTGCGCCGGCAGCGACGCCGCGGAGGCGCGCTGGGTGCCGATCACGGAGGTTTCCACTCTCGACGTGACGGACGGGCTCCTGGACATGATCGAGCGGGCCGTCGCGCTAGCCGGAGGATCCCGCCCATGAAGGTCGCCGTCGTCAACACCGCTCCCGTCGCCGTGAAGGCCGACGCGCTCGTGCTGGGCGCCGAGAGCGACGACACCCGGAAGTCGAGCAGCGCGCTCGCGGCCGTCGACCGTCACCTCGGCGGCCAGATCCGCGCCATCCTGGACGCCGAGAAGTTCGCCGCGAAATCCGGGCAGGTGACGTACGTGCACACGGCGGGCAAGCTGCCCGCCGATCGAGTGGTGGTGGTGGGCCTCGGCGCGCGTCGCGACACCACGGCCGAGGTCATACGGCGCGCCTCCGCGGTCGGGCTCCGGCGTGCGCGCGATCTCGGCGCGCGCACGGTCGCGGTCGACCTGCTCGGCCACCGGCTGACGCCCGAGCAGCGCGCGCACGCCGTCGTCGAGGGCGCCATCCTGGGCGGGTACACCTTCGACCGCTACAAGAAGGAGAAGGCCGACAAGGTCGTGGAGACCCTGACCGTGCTGTCGGGGGAGCCACGGGCCAGCCGGGAGGTGAGCCGCGGCGCGCAGACGGGTGAGATCTTCGGCGACGCGACGGTGTTCGCGCGCGATCTCGTGAACGCGCCCGCCAACGACGTCCATCCCACGTATCTGGCGCGCGTGGCGTCCGAGGTGGCGCGGGACGGCGCACTGGGCGTCACGATCCTGGATCGCGCGGAGTGCAAGAAGCTCGGGATGGGCGCCTTCCTCGGCGTCGCCGCGGGCAGCGAGCAGCCGCCGAAGTTCATCCACCTGACGTACACGCCGAAGGGCAAGGCGAGGAAGCGCGTCGTGGTCATCGGCAAGGGCATCACGTTCGACTCCGGCGGTCTCGACCTGAAGCCGGCCGACGGCATGCTGCGCATGAAGAACGACATGTCGGGCGCGGCGGCCGTGCTCGGCATCATGCGCGCGCTGCCCAGGCTGGGCGCCGACGTGGAAGTCCACGGGCTGATCGCGGCCACCGAGAACATGCCGTCCGGCTCCGCCATCCGTCCCGGCGACGTGTTGCGCGCCATGAACGGCACCACCATCGAGATCGGCAACACGGACGCGGAAGGCCGGCTGACGCTGGCCGACGCGATGTCCTACGCGGTGAGCCGGATCGAGCCCGACGAGATGATCGACATGGCGACGCTGACGGGCGCGTGCGTGGTCGCGCTCGGTCCGCTCTGCTCGGGACTCTTCGCGAACAACCAGACGCTCGCCAACGGCTTGATCGACGCGGCGGGGCGGGCGGGCGAGCGGGTGTGGCAGCTGCCCCTCATCGACGAGTACCGCGACGGACTGAAGAGCGACGTGGCCGACCTCAACAATGTCGGGCCGCGCGGCGGCGGCGCCATCACCGCCGGGCTGTTCCTCCGGGAGTTCGCGGCGGGCAAGCCGTGGGCGCACCTCGACATCGCGGGCCCCGCCTACGTCGACAAGGACGGGCCGCTCGGCGGTCGAGGTGGGACCGGCGTCGGCGTGCGCACGCTGCTGACCTATCTCACCAGCCGGCCCGGCGGCCGCGCCTGAGGGTCGTGGGCGCGCTCGACTTCCACTCCCACACGACGGCGTCCGACGGCACGCTGGCGCCCCGCGACCTCGTCCGTCTGGCCGCGCGCCACGGCGTGCGCGTGCTCGCGGTGACCGACCACGACTCCACCGACGGGCTGGCCGAGGCGATGGAGGAAGCGACGCGTCACGGCGACATGACGATCGTCCCCGGGCTCGAGATCAACTGCGACGTCGAGGGCGCAGAGATCCACGTGCTCGGCTACTTCGTCGATCACGGGGCGCCGTGGTTCCAGGCGTTCCTGCGCGAGCAGCGCGCGGAGCGCGTGGCGCGCGTGCAGCGGATCGCCGAGCGGCTGGGTGAGCTCGGCATGCCGATCGATCCCGCCGAGGTGTTCGCGCTCGTGAAGGAGGGGTCGCCGGGCCGTCCCCACGTGGCGCAGGTCATGGTGAACCGCGGCTACGTCAAGTCGGTGCGCGAGGCGTTCGACCGCTTCCTGCACGCGGGCGGCTCCGCCAACGTTCCGCGTCGGCGTCTCACACCGACGGACGCGGTGGCGGTGATCCGGCGCGCGGGCGGCGTCCCCGTCTTCGCCCATCCCGGGCTCGCCAACCGCGACGCGCTCATCCCCGACCTGGTGGCCGCGGGTCTGATGGGGATCGAGGCTTACTACGCCGAGCACTCCGCGGGGCAGACGGTGCGGTATCTCGACCTCTGTCGCGAGCACGGCCTGGTCGCGACGGGAGGCTCCGATTACCACGGGCCGCAGAGCGGTCGCGTGAATCCGCCCGGCACACCGACGGTGCCGGCGTCGGCGTGGGACGGTCTCCGACGCGCGCGGGACGTCGCCGCGACTGCCGAGCGGCCCGTGGAGTGAGGGCGTGCCTGCCATCACGACCGTGCAGATCTTCGGATTCAACGATTGTCAGGACACGCGGAAGGCCCGGCGCTTCTTCTCGGAGCGGCGCGTCCAGGTGCACTACGTCGATCTGGACGAGCGACCGGCGGCGAAGGGCGAGCTGCGGCGGTTCGCGGAGAAGTTCGGGGCGGGCGCCCTGATCGACCGGGAGAGCCGGCGGTTCCGGGATCTCGGCCTCCAGGTGCGCGGGGACTCTCCGGAACGGATGCTCGACCGCGCACTGACGGAGCCTCGCATCCTGCGGACGCCGCTCGTGCGCGCCGCCAACCGCGTCAGCGTGGGCCACGCGCCCAAGGACTGGCAGCGCTGGCTCGACGAGGCGCGCGGGGCGGCTAGCTGACGCGGCGAGGACCGGTCACTCGTCCCAGGTGCGATCCCAGCCGCTCGCGCGCGCGGCGGCGATGATGCGTCGCTTGCTCTCGAGGGGAAGGCGGCCGAACACGCGCTCGTAGGTCCGCAGCACGTCCTCGGTGCGCCACGATTCCAGGTCGCTCACTTGTCGTCGCATCGGTCGCCCTCCTTGGCTCGCCCGCGAACGACAGCAAGCGACTTGCCAGACCGTCCGCGCACGCCGTCGTGAGCGCGAAACGCGTGCGCGGTGGCTTCAGTCCGGTCGAAACCGTGGAAAGACTTTCCGCAAGGCGGCAAATGTCGCCGTCAGAAGACGTCAGGCGGTGCCACGCTGACGTGCCAAATGCTGCACGAATGGTCAGGCACTCGTCACGTAGCGCGGAAAGACCGCGTGCAGCACGTCGAGAGGGTTCATCGCAAGCAGACCGGCCACCAGACGTCGCGCCGCCCCACGTACGGCGACGAACGTGATCCGGGCGGACGCGATCACCGAGCCGTCGTCGCCGACGGCGGCGAGATGTGTCAGCCAGTACCGGTCGTCGCCGGGAGCCGGCGCGACGTCGTCGCGCCGGCCGACGACGGTCAGCGCTCCCGTCCCGACCGTCCGACGGTGGAGCGTCACGCGCAGGTCTGTGGTCATGCCCGATTCTCCCGTCGCCAGTGCCCCGAGCCAGAAGGCCGCCTCGTCGAGGAGCGTCGTGATCGCGACGGTCGACACGGTGTCGTCATCCGCGCGAAAGCGCTCATCCGGAACGAACCGCCCGTGCACGGTCGCGGCGTCGTGTGACAGCCGGAGCCCGAGCCCGATGACGTTGTCCGCTCCGCACGCGAAGCACGAGCGCGAGACGGGCAGCGCCATGCCGCCGCTCGGAACCGATGTCGGCGGCGCGGGCGCCGACGCGGCTGAGGTGACGATCTCGCCGTCGACCACGACGCCGCCGTCCGTGGCGAGCGCGTACGTCCACGTGTCGGCCCCCGTCACGGTCAGGCGGAGCGGAACGCCGAGCGGCACGCGACGGCGGTAGACGCCGCGGATCTCTCGTCCGCCCGCGACGCCGGCGAGCAGGTCGAGCGCGCCGAGCACGCTGCCGCCGTGCGCGGTGTCGGGGAGGCCCTCGAAGCGGGGATCGAGCGTGAGCCGGAGGCCGCCGTCGTGCGTCTCGACGCCCGCGCGGAGGAGGGAGGCGATGGTCTGCATGCGATACTCGCGCGATGCCCGCGGCGATTCTATCCCGGGGACCGTTCATGCGGGCCACGGTCACCAACTTCTTCTTCATCGCCAGCCTCAACGGGTTCGTGCTGCTGCCGCTGCACATTCACGCCCAGGGCGGTACCGACGTCGACGTCGGCATCGTGATGGGGATCTACAGCGCGGTGGGGATCGTCGCACAGCCCCTCGTGGGGCCGTGGGTCGACGCGGTCGGCCGGCGGCCCTTCATGCTGTGCGGCGTCGCGCTAACCGTCGCGTCCGCGGCGCTCGCCGTCGTGCTGGACACGATCCCGATGCTCGCCCTCGTGCGCGCGCTCCAGGGCGTCGCGTTCTCGATGTTCTTCGTGGCCGCGTTCGCCTACGTGCTGGACCTGGTCCCTCCCGCCGAGCGCGGGTGGGCGCTCGGCATCTACGGTGTCTCCGGATTCGTGTCCACCGCGCTGGCCCCGCTCGTGGGCGAGCTGGTCATCCGGCGCTGGGGCTTTCGCGCGCTGGCGGCCGGCTCGGGACTGATCGCGCTCGTGGCCGCCGTGCTCGTGTGGCAGCTGCGACCCGCGCGCCGTGTGACGGTGCCCGCGACGGGTCCAGGCTGGACGCGCAGCGCGCTCACCGACGTCCTGCAGCGGTCGATGGCGGTCACGATCTTCTTCGGGCTGGGGACGGGGACGATCTTCGCCTTCCTCCCGACGTTCGCGGAGAGCCTGGGCGTCAGGACGCTGGCGATCTTCTACACCGCGTACGCGGTGGCCGCCATGGCGGTGCGCGTCTTCGGCGGGACGCTCATCGACACGCGCGGTCGTCGCGCCGTCATCGTGCCCGCGATGCTCGTGCAGACGACCGCCACGGGCGTCCTCGCCGCGCTGGGCGCGCTCGCCACGCGCGACGTGCGGCTGCCCGCCATCCCGGCGCTGTTCGTGGCCGGCGTCCTGGCGGGTGGCGCGCACGGCTTCCTCTATCCGGGTCTCGCCGCGCTGGTGACGGACCGCACGCCGGAGAGTCGCCGCGGCGCCGTGGTGGGCACGTTCAGCGCGGTGATGCTGGTGGGACAATCCGCGGGCGCGTTCGCCTTCGGCTACATCGCGCACGCCGCGGGATACTTCGTCATGTGGGCGTCGCTGACCGCGCTGCTCCTCGTCGGACTCCTGCTGAGCCTCCGCCTGCCCGGACGCTGACCGTATATACTCGCGCCATGCTCACGCGCGCCGCGATGCCGATGCGCCGCGCCGCCGCGCGCCCGCCTCGTTGGCGCGCCGCCCATGCCTGAGCGCGAGCCCGAGGAACTGCAGTGGGCCATCCAGCGGCGGCTGGAAGACGTCTTCGCGAAGCTGGGAGAGAAGTTCGGCGACCTCACCGGCCGTGTCGAGATGCAGATGCGTCCCACCGTCACGTTCGACGAGGTGGGCGGGCTGCACCAGGCCAAGGAGCTGCTGCGCGGGTTCGCGCGCGCCCTCACGGACCCGGAGCTCTACCGGAAGTGGGGCATCGCGCCACCGAAGGGCGTGCTGCTCTACGGTCCCCCGGGCACCGGCAAGGCCATGCTGGCGCGGGCGCTCGCCACCGCGTCCGGCGCGATCTTCTATCACCTGAAGCTCATGAACCTGACCTCGAAGTTCGGCGCCAACACCGGCGAGCTGCTGCAGGAGATCTTCCGCATCGTGGTGGGCGAGGGGCGCGCGGTGCTCTTCCTCGACGAGGCGGAGGCGCTGTCGCTGGAGCACCTGCTGCCACCGCCCCAGGCGCGCGAGGCGAGCGCGCGGCTGGTCGCGTCGCTGTGTGAGAAGCTCGACGCGATCGCGCCCGAGGCGCGCGTGCTCGTGGTCGGCGCGACGAGCCGGACGGATGCGATCGACCCGGGGCTCGTGGCGCCTGGCCGTCTCGACCACCTGATCGAGATCGCGCTGCCCGACGCGTCCGCGCAGCAGGAGATCCTCGAAGGCCTGCGCACGCGGGCCGAGCGCAACGCCGAGCGCACGCTCTTCGACACCATCGACTACCGCAAGGTCCTGCCCGTCATGGGCGGCATGAGCGGCGCGGATCTGTCGGAGATCGTGCGGCGCGCGCTCGAGACGAAGGTGCACCGCGCGGCCGCGGACGGTGACGCCCCGCTCGTGACCACGGACGATCTCCTCGTCACCGTCGACGCGTACAAGCGCGTGCGAAGCGTGGTGGAGAAGATCCGCTACGGTCAGTACCTCTGAGGCGGCGGGGCATGGCCGCACCGACGAACGACGACGCCGGCGTGACGACGACGGAGGTCCGCGTCCGCTACAAGGACACGGATTGCATGAAGGTCGCGTACTACGGCAACTACCTGACGTACTTTGAGGTCGGACGCGTCGAGTACCTCCGCCAGCGCGGGCTGCCGATGTCGGAGGTCGATCGCCGCGTTCACATGCCGGTGGTGGAGGCGACCGTCCGGTACGTGAAGCCGGCGCGCCTCGACGATCGGCTGCTCGTGCGGTGCTGGATCAGCGAGAAGAAGCGCGCGAGCTTCCGCTTCAGCTACGACATCCGTGACGAGGGCGACGAGCGCATCGCGCATGGCCACACGCTGCACGCGTGTCAGGACCCGGCCACGGGCAAGCTCGTCGGGATTCCGGCGTGGCTCGCCGGCGTCATGGTCGTCGCCGCCGTCCCGACGTCCTGAGGCCCGCGGTGCGCGTCGCCCCTTGGACGGGGCGCCACGTCGGGTATACTGCGTCGTCCCATGCGAGAAGAGGCGCTCCGATCGACCATCCGTCAGAAGCTCCTCGACGGCCACTTGCCGCAGGCGAAGTGCCAGATCACGTGGTTCGGGCCGGGGAGTCGGCAGACGTGTGTCGCGTGCGATCGCACGATCGAGCCCAGCCACGTGGAGTGCGAGTGCGAGCATCCCGACGGCGGCGTGCTGCGGTTCCACCGGGAGTGCTTCGCGTTGTGGGACGAGATTCGCCAGGCGCTCGGCTGAACGTTCTGCCTCAGGAGGTTACCCTCGTCGTCCGTCGTGTATAATTCTCGATCGGTCAACGCGCGATGATCGAAGTCGAAGGCCTCACCAAGCAGTACGGGCCCATCACCGCGATCCGCGACGTCTCCTTCTCCGTCGCGCCGGGCGAGATCGTGGGGTTCCTCGGTCCCAACGGCGCCGGGAAGTCCACGACCATGCGGATCCTCTCCTGCTTCATGCCCGCGAGCGCGGGGACGGCCAAGGTCGCGGGGTACGACGTGTTCCGCGAGTCGATGGAAGTCCGCCGTCGCATCGGCTACCTGCCCGAGAACGTTCCCCTCTACACCGAGATGCGCGTGGCCGCGTATCTCGACTTCGTGGCCGAGATCAAGGGCGTCTCCCGGGCCACGCGTCGGCGGCGCGTCGCGGACGCCATGGACCGGTGCCTGATCGCCGACGTGCAGAACCGCCTCATCGGCAAGCTGTCGAAGGGCTATCGCCAGCGCGTGGGGCTGGCGCAGGCGATCATCAGCGATCCGGCCGTGCTGATCCTCGACGAGCCCACCATCGGACTGGATCCCCGTCAGATCGCCGAGATCCGGGCGCTCATCAAGTCGCTCGCCGGCGAGCACACCGTCATCCTGTCCACGCACATCCTCCCCGAGGTGTCGATGGTGTGCAGCAGCGTGATCATCATCAACAAGGGCGCCATCGTGGCCCAGGGCCCCATCGACACGCTGGTGGAGCAGTTCTTCCCGACCGCGCGCGTCCACGTGCAGCTCGACGGCCCCGCGGCCACGGTGCGGTCGGCGCTGCAGAAGATCTCCGGCGTGGTCACCGTGCACGACGCCGCGCCCACGGGTGAGCCCGCTCCCGGCTTCGTGGTGGAGTCCGCCCGCGGACGCGACGTGCGCGGTGAGGTCTTCCGTCTCGCCGCCGAGCAGCGCTGGCCGCTCCTGGAACTCCGCCGCGTCGGCATGACGCTGGAAGAGGTGTTCATGCGCATCGTGGCGGGCGAGGAGACGGACGGCGCGGGCGTCGCGGGCGACATCGCGCCGCGTGAGGTGACGGCGTGAAGGTCTGGCCGATCTTCAAGAAGGAGATCCGCCTTTACTTCACGTCGCCCGTGGCGTACGTCGTGCTCGCCGTCTTCCTGGTGATCGCGGGGTACTTCTTCTACTCGATCTTCAACTTCTTCGCCATGGCCTCGATGCAGGCGGCCATGAACCCGCAGATGGCGCGCGACCTCACCGTCACCGAGAGCGTGCTGCGGCCGCTCTTCTCCAACATCAGCGTGATCCTGCTCCTGCTCATCCCGCTCCTCACCATGCGGCTCTTCGCGGAGGAGCGCCGGTCGGGGACCATCGAGTTGCTCCTGACCTATCCCGTGCGCGACGGCGCCGTCCTCATCGGCAAGTACCTGGCCGCCCTCGTCCTCTACGCCATCATGCTGGGCTTCACGCTGCTGTATCCCGCACTGCTCGCCTACTTCGGGGCGCGGCCGGAGTGGGGACCGCTGCTCACCGGGTATGTCGGTCTGCTGCTCATGGGCGCGACGTTCCTGTCCGTGGGGCTGTTCGCGTCCTCGCTCACCGAGAACCAGATCGTGGCGTCGCTCATCACGTTCGGCGTCCTGCTCATCTTCTGGGTCCTGGGATGGAGCGCCGAGGCGGTGGGAGGGTCGTGGGGGAAGGTGCTCTCTGATCTGTCCCTGCTCGAGCACTACGACACGTTCGCCAAGGGCATTCTGGACACCAAGGACGTCATCTACTACGTCAACTTCACCGTCCTTGCGCTGTTCTTGACGCTGCGCTCGCTGGAGGCGCGGCGATGGAAGGGTTGAGATGAGGCGGGTGGGCGACTGGATGAGCTACGCGGGGCTGCTGTTTCTGGCCCTGACCGTGCTGGCGACGGTGCGGCCGGCGTGGTGGCCGGAGCGGCTCGACCGCTTCCGCGTCGCCTTCTTCGTCGTCGGCGTGGTGCTCGTGCTCGCCTCCTTCCTGTTCCGTGTGCGCGACCTGCGTGGCACGCTCGGTCATCGCAGCACACGCTACGGCCTCAACACCGCGGTGATGGTGCTGCTCGTGCTCGGCGTCATCGGGTTCGTGGAGGCCTTCTCGTACCGGCACAACGCCCGCGTCGACCTCACCGAGAACCGCCGCAACAGTCTCTCGTCGCAGACGATCCAGCTCCTGGGCAGCCTGAAGGACGACGTCACGGCGACGGGCTTCTTCCGGCCCGACCAGCCGGGCAAGCGCGTGGCCGAGGACCTCTTCAAGCAGTACGCGCGCTACGCGAACGGAAAGTTCACCTGGAAGACGGTCGATCCCGACCGCGAGCCGGCCCTCGCGCGCCGCTACGGGATCGAGTCGTACGGCACGGTCGTCCTCGAGACGAAGGCCCGCTCGGAGAAGGTGCTGGATGCCGAGGAGGAGAAGCTCACCAACGGGCTCGTGAAGCTCACGCGCGAGGGCAAGCGCGTGGTGTACGTGCTGCAGGGCCACGGCGAGCACGATCTCAACAACACCGACCAGCCCGGCTTCAGCGTGGCGAAGGGCGAAGTCGAGAAGGCGAACTACGACGTCAAGCCGATCGTCCTCGCCCAGCAGGAGAAGATCCCGGACGACGCCGCCGTCGTGATCGTCCCCGGGCCACGCACGGACCTGCTACCCCCCGAGATCGCGGCCATCGAGGGCTACATCGGCCGGGGCGGCAAACTCCTCGTCATGCTCGACTCGACGTTCACGGGCAAGGTCCGCGAGGCGGCGCTCCGGAAGACGCTGGCCGACAAGTACGGTATCGACGCGGGCGACAACCTCGTGATCGAGGTCAATCCGGTGGCCCGGCTCTTCGGCGCCACCGCGGACATGCCGATCGTGCAGCAGTACGAGTCGCACCCCATCACGCGGGACATGCGGGGGATCATGACCATCTTCCCGCTCAGCCGCACGGTCGACCCCGCCAAGACGCCGCCCGCCGGCGTGAACGTCCTCTCGCTGGTGAAGACCAGCACGCAGAGCTGGGCGGAGACGAACCGCGCCGCGCTCGAGAAGGGGCAGATCAACCCCGACCCCGAGGACCCCAAGGGGCCGCTCTCCCTCGCCGTCGTGGCGACGAAGGACAAGGCGCGCATCGTCGTGTACGGCACGTCGGAGGTCGCGTCCAACCAGTTCCTGAACTTCCAGGGCAACCGCGACTTCTTCATGAACACCGTCAGCTGGCTCGCCGAGGAAGAGGGGCAGATCGCCATCCGACCGAAGGACACCAAGCAGACGCCCGTGTTCCTCAGCGCGCAGCAGGCGCAGGCATCCTTCCTCCTGCCCGTCGTCCTGCTGCCCGCCATCCCGATCGTCGGCGGCATCATCGCGGTCGTCCGTCGCCGCTCCGCGAACTAACCGCTTCATGCGCTGGCAGACGACGGCCGTCCTCGCCATCATTCTCATCGCCATCGGCGCCTTCTACTACGTCTACGAGATTCGCCAGGGCCCAGCGCGCGAGCAGCAAGAGGCGCGCAAGGGGCGCGTCTTCACCGCGGAGCCCGCCGACGTGACCGAGATGCAGCTCAAGCGGCCGTCCGACACCGTGAACCTCAAGCGTGAGGGCACGGGCTGGCAGATGCTGGCGCCCGTGAAGACGTCTGGCGACCGTGCGACCGTGGACGATACGGTCAGCACCGTGGTGACCGCGAAGATGGACCGAGAGGTGGCCAACGCGCCGGCGTCCCTCGCCGACTTTGGTCTCGACAAGCCGGCCGCCGAGTTGAATCTCACCCTGAAGGACGGCAAGCACCTGGCCCTGCTGCTCGGGGCGAAGAACCCGACCGGCGTCTGGGTCTACGCCAAGGAGAAGGACAAGCCGGCGGTCTTCGTGCTCGGCGAGAGCGTGCTGCGCGACACCACGCGCCCGGTGGCCGACTATCGCGACAAGACCGTCCTCGCGTTCGACCGGAAGGACGTGACGGGCCTGGATGTCGTGCTGCCGTCCGAGACCATCGCGCTCGCCCAGGACGGGGGGAAGTGGACGCTGACGCGTCCCGCCACCTACCCCGCGGACGGCGATATCGTGAGCGACGTCCTCGACAAGCTGGCCAGCGCCAAGGTGCGCGAGTTCGTGGCCGAGGCCCCGGCGTCGCTCGAGCCGTTCGGCCTGACGCGTCCCGTGCGCGTCGACGTGCAGACGGGGAAGGACAAGGACCGCGCCACCAAGTCGCTCCTGCTCGGTCGCGTGGACGAGACCAAGAAGGGTGTCTACGCCATGCGCCCCGGCGAGCCGAGCGTGCTGTTGCTCGCCGAGGAAGTGTCGACGGCCCTGCCCCGCACGGTGGCCGCCCTCCGGAACAAGAACCTCATCGAGGTCGCGGCGGACAAGGTGACGACAGTCGATCTCCAGAGCCCGAAGGGACAGGTCACGCTGGTCCGTGACAACGACCGCTGGAAGATCACCGCGCCCGAGCCGCTCCCCGCGGATCAGGTGGAAGCGGGCGGCGTCCTCTTCAAGCTGCGCGAGCTGCGCGCGCAGGCGTTTCTCACCGACGACGCCTCCGGCATCGCCAAGTACCTGACCAGGCCCGAGGTGAAGGTCACCGTGACGTACAAGGAAGGGGCGCCCGCCGTGGTGCTGCTCGCTCCGTCACCGGAGCAACGCGGCGGACGGCCGACCGCGTACGCCGCCGTGGAGGGCCGCGGGCCCGTGATCCTGGTCGACGGTCGCTCCCTCACGGACCTCTCGCGATCGGCGACCGACCTGCGCGACCGCGCGCTCTTCGGCGACCTGCAGCCGCGCGACGCCAAGCGGGTGCGGATCACGAGCGAGGGCAAGACCGTCGTCCTCGAGCGGAGCGGCGATCGCGACTGGAAGATGCTCGAGCCCTCGAAGGGCAGTGCCAACGGCAGCAAGGTCGAGGATCTGCTCTACACGCTGCGCGGTCTCAAGTGGACGGAGATCGTCTCGCCGCAGGGCGTCGACGCCGCCCGCTACGGTGTCGACGCGCCGACCATGACCGTCACGCTGCTGAAGTCCGACGGCGCGGAGCTCGCCTCCCTGGCCGTCGGCAAGCGAGAGAATGGCCGCGCGTACGTGCGGGCAGGTAAGGGCCCGGCGATCGAGGCGGTGGACGTCAAGCAGCTCGGCGACGCGCCGAAGATCCCGGACGACTTCAAGGGGTGAGGCGTCGGTGAGCCAGGACACGATCTTCGTCCGCCAGCTCGAGCTCGGCCCGATGCAGAACTTCGTGTACCTCGTGGGCGATCCCGAGGCCCGCCAGTGCGTCGTCGTCGACCCTGCCTGGGAGATCGACACGATCGTCGAGACCGCGCAGGACGCCGACATGACCATCATCGGCGCGCTGGTGACGCACACCCATCAGGATCACGTCGGGGGCAGCCTGGCCTCGTGGGGCATGCCGGGTCGGATCCCGGGCGTGGAAGAGCTGCTGACGCGCGTCCCCGCGAAGGTGTACGTGCACAAGGCGGAGCGCGAGTTCCTTCCCGGTCTCGGATCGGACCTGGTGAAGGTCGACAATCACGACACGCTGGCGGTGGGCCGGCTCACGCTCACGTTCCTGCACACGCCCGGCCACACGCCGGGCTCGCAGTGCTTCCTCGTCGAGGATCAGCTCATCTCCGGCGACACGCTGTTCATCGGGTCGTGCGGCCGCACGGACCTGCCGGGCAGCGATCCGAGCGAGATGTACTACTCGCTCACCCAGCGCCTGGCCGCGCTACCCGACAGCACCACGCTTCTTCCGGGTCACAACTATGGCGGCAGCTCGTCGACCATCGGGACGGAGAAGCGGCAGAACCGGTTCATGCGCTTCCCGTCGCTCGGTGATTTCCTCGCCACCATGGGAGGCGGGCGCATCCGCTTGTCCTGACCTCACGCGCGACGCCGCGACGCGCCTCGGCGGACGCTCGGTCTCGAACCTCAGCGCTCGATCTTCAGGATCTCGCCCGTCCGCGTGGGTGGACACGTTGCGAAGGCGAGCACCGCGTCCGTCACGTCGTCCACCGTCTCCGCGTGTCCGCGACGCACCTTCATCCAGCGGGCGTGCGAGAACCCGGCCGGGCGGAGCACGCGTCCCGGCGCCACGCAGTTCACCGCGATCCTTCGTGAGGCGAGCGCGCGGGCCAGGCCTCGGGTCAGTGCCACGACGCCCGCCTTCGATGCGGAATACGCGAGGTAGCCGGGCCAGCCGTCATCCGCGCCCGCGTCCGAGATGTTCACGATGTGACCGCCGTCCGCCATCACGTCCGCGGCGGCCTGCGCGCACAGGAACGGCGCGCGCACGTTGACGGCGAGCACGCGATCGAACTCCGCCGCCGTCACCGTGCCGAGCGGCGTGCGGGCGAAGACGCCGGCGTTGTTGACGAGCACGTCGAGACCGCCGAGGGCGCGCACGGTGGCGTGGACGAGACGGCGCGGAGCCGCCGGGCGGGCCAGATCGGCCGGGAGCGCGACGCCGCGGACGCCGAGCCGTTCGATCGCGCGAACGGTCCGCCGCGCTTCTTCCATCGAGCGATGGTAGCTGATGGCCACGTCCATGCCGGACCGCGCCAGGCCGAGGGCGGTGGCGCGGCCGAGACGGATGGCGCCGCCGGTCACGAGCGCGCGTAGCCGAACCTTGACGGAGCCGGTTGGCTTTCGTGTCATCATCGGATCACCGTGTCAGGCCGTATCAAGAACTGGCTCAAGGTCCGGCTCATCACCGGGTTCTTCGTCACCGTCCCGGCGGTGGCGACGGCCTGGCTGCTGTGGGTCTTCTGGAGCCACATCGACGACATCTTCGCGCCCATCTACGACCGAATCTTCGGGCGCCCGATCCCCGGCCCGGGATTCCTCACCGCGGTCGCGGTCATGCTCCTCATGGGCACGATCGCGCGCAACGTCGCGGGTCGCCGTGTGCTGGCGTGGGGCGACGCCATGCTCCTGCGCATCCCCATCTACCGGCGGCTCTATCCGTCCGTGAAGATGCTGATCGACGCGTTCTCGCCGGAGCGACGCAGCTCCTTCAAGGCCGTGGTGCTCGTGCAGCACCCGCGCGAGGGCGCCTACGCCTTCGCGTTCATGACCAGCGAGACGATGCTGGAACACCCGGAGGGCGGCAAGCGCGAGATGGTCACCGTCTTCGTGCCCACCAACAATCTGTACCTGGGCGACGTCCTCGTCGTGCCCGCAGAGGACATCATCGTCACCGGACTCTCGGTGGAGGAAGGGATCCGGATCATCCTCTCAGCCGGGACGGCCACGCCCGGCCGGCTTCCCCGCTCCTAGCTGCCGCGCCCAGGCCTCCACCGCGTCGCCCAGCGGCTCGAGCGCGCCTGCGAAGAAGTGATCCGCCGCTTCCAGCATCCGGACGTCGGCGCTTGGCAGCGACGCAACCGCCGCCTGCAGGACGTCACGCGGACAATAACTGTCGCGTCCGCCCGCGACGATGAGCACCGGGCCCTGACATCCGGCGACACCGTCCAGACGGGCCGCGGCCACTCCGAGCGGTGGCGCGATCAGCGCGACGCCGGCCAGGGACGGGGGGCGGGCGGCGACGGCGGCGGTGATCATCGACCCGAAGGAATAGCCAGCCGCGGCCACCGCGTCGGAGCCGAGGCGGGCAGCGAGGTATGCGAGCGCGCTCTCGAGGTCGCCCTGCTC
>JBKPPN010000219.1:0-4654 GCA_046733575.1 Candidatus Methylomirabilota bacterium
GAGAAGGACTTCGAGGCGGTGGCGAAGGAGCTCGTGGCGAAGGTCAATGCCAACGAGCGGGGCTGCACGCTGTACGCGCTGCATCGCGCGGACACGCCGGGGACGTACGTGTTCATGGAGCGATACGCGGACCAGGCGGCCGTCGAGGCGCACCGCGCGACGGACTACTTCAAGGCGCTGGGACGGAAGATGGGCGAGTACATGGACGGCAAGCCCGACATCCTCCGTCTGCGCGAGGTCGAGTAGCGATGCACGCGACGCCGGACGCGTTGCGACGGGTCGTCGCCACGATCATCGGACGCGGCGGCAGCGCGGAGAGTGAGGCCGCGCTGGTCGCCGATCACCTGGTGCAGGCCAACCTGGCGGGGCACGACAGTCACGGGGTCGGGATGGTGCCCGCGTACGTGCGGCATCTCCAGGGCAAGCTCGTCGTTCCCAACACGGCGGCCAAGCTCGTGAAGGACGACGGCGCGATGCTGATGTTCGACGGCTGCCGCGGCTACGGGCGGCGCGTGGCGGGCGAGGCCATGGCGGCGGCGATCGACCGCTGCCGGCAGACGGGCGTGGTCGCGCTGACGCTGGCGAACGCGCATCACATCGGTCGCGTCGGCGCCTACGGTGAGCTGGCGAGCGGCGCGGGGCTCGTCTCCCTCCACTTCGTCAATGTCGCCGACCATCGCGGGCTCGTGGCGCCCTTCCGCGGCACCGACGCGCGCTTCTCGACGAATCCGATCTGCATCGCGCTGCCCGGCACGGATCGTCAGCCCCCCGTGCTGCTCGACATGGCGACGAGCGCGGTGGCCATGGGGAAGGTCCGCGTGGCGAAGAACGAGGGCAAGCAGGTGGCCGAGGGCATCCTCATCGACGCCGACGGCAAGCCGACGCGCGATCCCAACGTCATGTACGCGGATCGCATCGGGGCGCTGCGCACGTTCGGCGCTCACAAGGGCTATGGTCTCGCGGTGGTGGCCGAGCTCCTCGCCGGCGCGCTGTCCGGCGGACCGACGCTGCAGCCGGGCAACACGCGGCACGGCGGCACCATCAACAACTTCTTCGCGATCCTCGTCGACCCCGGACGTCTGGCCGGGCTCGACTGGTTCCGTCGCGAGGTCGACGGCTTCGTGGAGTACGTCAAGGCGTCGCCGCCCGCGGATCGCAACGAGCCCGTGCTCGTCCCCGGCGATCCCGAGCGCGCCGCGCGTGTCGCCCGCGCGCGCGACGGGATCACGGTCGACGCCACGACGTGGGGCGACATCCTGGAGGCCGGAGAGAAGCTGGGCCTCGCACGCAGGGACCTCGAGGCCCTCGTCGTCTGACGGGGCGGTCCTGCTCCAGTTCGCGGCGTCCCGCGTCCTCTGGCTGATCCCCACGCTGCTCGCGATGGCGGCGATCACGTTCCTCGTGATGCACGCCACGCCGGGCAGCCCCCTCGACCCCGTCGCGGAGGGCGCCAATCCGCTCTCCCCCGAGGCGCAGAAGAACCTCGCCGCGTACTACGGCCTCGATCGTCCCCTTGTCGAGCAGTTCGGCATCTTCCTCGGCCGCGTCGTGCGGGGCGACTTCGGCACGTCGTTCGTCTACCGCACGCGCACGGTGCGCGAGATCCTCGCCGAGACGTTTCCCGTCTCGCTGCTGCTCGGCACGATGGCCCTCGCCGTGGCGATCGCGGGCGGCCTCGCCCTCGGGATCCTGGCCGCCGTCTACCAGAACCGCAGCTGGGATTACGTCTCCGTGACCGTGGCGACGTTCGGCGTCGCGGTGCCGAACTTCGTGCTCGCGGTCTTCTTCATCATCCTGTTCTCGTTCGTGGTGCCGCTGTTTCCCACCGGCGGCTGGGACGGGCCGCGGAGCTGGGTGCTGCCCACGGTGACGCTCGCGCTCGGGCCGCTGGGGCTCATCGCGCGCTTCACGCGCGCGGCCATGCTCGACGTCATCCGCGCGGACTTCACGCTCACCGCGCGCGCCAAGGGCCTCGCGGAGGCACCCGTCATCCTGAAGCACGCGCTCAAGAACGCGTTCATTCCCGTCGTCACGCTCCTCGGTCCGCTCTTCGCCGCGGTCGGGACGGGCTCGTTCTTCGTGGAATCCATCTTTCGCGTGCCGGGAATGGGGCGGTTCTTCGTGCTCTCGATGACCGGTCGCGACTATCCGATGATCATGGCCGTCGTGCTCACCTACGGCGCGTTCGTCGCGATCATGAACGTGCTCGTGGACCTGGCCTATGGCGCTCTCGACCCCCGCATCCGCTACTGAGCTGACGGCGGGCGCCGGCGCGCCCGTCGGCGCGCCCGTGCCCATCGCCGCGCCGTCGGCGTCGAGTCTCTGGCGAGACGCCCTGCGGCGCCTCGCGCGGAATCGGCTCGCCATGGGCGGGGCCGTCGTGGTCGTGCTGCTGTGTCTCGTGGCGCTCTTCGCGGACGCGCTGTCGCCCCTGCCCTACACGAAGACGAACTTCGGTCGCCTCAACGAGAGCCCGACCCGGGACTACCCGTTCGGCACGGACCAGCTCGGCCGGGACATGCTGTCGCGCATGATCTACGGCGCGCGCATCTCCATGCTGGTCGGCCTGGGCGCGCAGGTCATCGTCGTGCTCATCGGCGTGCCCATTGGTGCGGTGGCGGGCTGGTTCGGCGGACGCACGGACACCGTGTTGACCCGCCTCATCGACGTCATGTACGCGTTCCCGCGTCTGCTCTTCGTGATCCTCATCATGTCGATGCTGGGCGCGGGCCTGGTCAACATCTTCATCGCCATCGGCCTCACGGGCTGGGTCGGCATCGCGCGTCAGACGCGCGGGCAGGTGCTCGCCCTGCGCGGCAGCGACTTCGTGGAGGGCGCGCGCGCTCTCGGGGCGGGGGCGCGACGGCTCCTGCTCCGTCACGTCCTTCCGAACGCCCTGTCCCCGATCGTGGTCGCGGTCACGTTCGGGATCCCCGAGGCGATCTTCACCGAGGCGGCGCTCTCGTTCATCGGCGTGGGCATCAATCCGCCCACGCCGTCGTGGGGCCAGATGGTCGGCGAGGGCCAGCAATACCTCCGCTCCGCCTGGCATCTCTGCGTCGTGCCGTCGATCGCCATCGCCGTCACCATGCTGGCGTTCACCTTCTTCGGTGACGGCGTGCGCGACGCCCTCGACCCGCGTCTCAAGTGATCCCCGACGTCTCACCGACATCCGCACGAGGATCGGGCGCGTGAGCGCTCCGATCCAGGAGGCCCGGCATGGTTGAGCTGCGTCAGCGTGAGATGGACCTGCTCGAGCAACGTCTCGCCGCGATCGGCGTCGGTCGTCGCGACTTCCTCAAGGTCGCGGCGGGCCTGGCTGCGCTCGGCGCGGGCGGATTCGCCGGCCGTGCTGCGTCGGCCGCGCCGAAGCTGGCGCCGGGCGAGAAGCTCGCCAGGGACCAGACGCTGCGCTATGGCGGCGGTGGCTGGTTCCAGAACGACCCCGGCAGCCACGACTTCAATCGCGACCTCTACTGTGCCGGCGTGCCGGCATTGTGGGCCGGGCTCATGAAGTTCGACGCCAACTTCCAGGCCATCCCCTACGTGGCGAGCAAGGTCACGCCCAACAAGGACGGCTCGGTGTGGACGTTCACGGTGAGAAAAGACTCGAAGTGGTCGGACGGCTCGCCGTGCACGGCGCGCGACTTCGAGTATTCGTTCAAGCGCCAGCTCGATCCCGTCACCGCGGCGCCGTATTCCTCGTTCCTCTACGACATCAAGAACGCGCAGGCGTTCAACCGCAAGGAGATCAGCGACCCCGCGCAGGTCGGCGTGAAGGCGCGCGACGAGTGGACGCTCGAGGTGACGCTGGAGGGGCCACGTGGCTACTTCCCCGTGCTCGCGGCGTATCTCGCCGCGCTGCCCGGCCATCGCGCGTCCATCGAGAAGCACGGCGACAAGTGGACGGAGGCAGGCAACCTCGTCTGCAACGGCCCGTTCGTGCTCGAGACGTGGGAGCACAACAAGCAGATGATCCTCAAGAAGAACCCCCACTTCTTCGGCGCCAACGACGTGACACTGGAGCGCGTCGTCATCCCGATCGTGCCCGTGGCCTCCGGCTCGCTGCCCTACGACAACAACGAGCTCGATCTCACCAATCTCCAGACCGCCGACCTCAAGCGTCTCCAGGGCGACCCGCGCTCCAGCAAGGACGTGTTCCGGTATCCCTTCCCCGGCACGTGGTATCTGCTGCCCCAGGTGACCAAGGCGCCGTTCGACAACCCGAAGGTTCGTCGCGCGGTGGCCCACGCGGTCGATCGCGAGAACGTCGTCAAGGTCTCGCAGGGTTTCGCCATCCCCGCCCACGCCATGATCCCGCCCGGGTTCCCCGGCGCCCTCGACGACAAGAAGACGCGCGACCTCCAGCGCTTCGATCCCAAGCTCGCCATGGCGAGCCTCAAGGGCACGCCGTTCGAGGGGGGCAAGAACTGGCCGAAGATCACGCTCACCATGCGCGAGGAAGCGCTGGGCTCGAAGCCGCTCGCGGAAGCCGTGCAGGCCGTGCTGCTCGAGCACCTCAACCTGAAGACGGAGCTCGAGGTCCTGGAGCAGCGCGTGTTCCGCGAACGCCTGTGGAAGCAGGATCTGCAGTTCGTGTGGATCCGCTGGTTCATGGACTACCCCGACCCCCACAACGAGTACTTCGACACGT
>JBKPPN010000220.1:0-3433 GCA_046733575.1 Candidatus Methylomirabilota bacterium
GCTCCCGCTCGTCGTCGCCCTGCACGGCGGCCACGGTCACGGGCGTGATTTTCTGTGGAGCTGGCTGCGCGAGGCGCGCGATCGTGCCATCGTCCTCGCGCCGACCTCGCGGGACCGCACCTGGTCCATCATCGGCCTGCCCGACGTCGACGCCGAGCCGCTGCGCCGGATGGTCGACTTCGTCGACGGTCGCTACGCCGTCGACCGTGAGCGCGTGCTGCTCACCGGCATGTCGGACGGCGGGACGTACGCGCTCCTCTGCGGCCTCGCCGACGGGATGCCGTACACGCACCTGGCGCCCGCCTGCGGCGCGCTCCACCCGTTCCTGCTGGGCAACGGCGGCCTCCAGCGCGCGCGCGGCCGCCCCATCTACCTGGTGCACGGCGCGCTCGACTGGATGTTCCCCGTGCCGACCGCCCGCGTGACGCGCGACGTCCTGACGTCGGCCGGCGCGCGTCTCGTCTATCGTGAGATCGGCGACCTCTCGCACACGTACCCGCGCGAGGAGAACTCCCGCATCCTCGACTGGCTCACGAGCACGGGCTGAGCGCCCTCGGCGTTCGCCCCCGACCGGTGTACTCTCTCCGGGCCGGACGCCACGGCGCGTCCGAGCCCAGGAGGCGAGCATGTTCTTCGAGCTGCGGCAGTACCACATCCGTCCCGGTCAGCAGGAGAAGTGGGTGAAGTGCATGGAGGAGGAGATCATCCCCTTCCAGGTGAAGCACGGCATGGTGATCCTCGGCAGCTGGGTGGGCGAGGAGGACGCCAGCGTGTACGTGTGGCTGCGACGCTTCGAGAGCGAGGCGGAGCGCAAGCGGCTCTACGACCTCGTGTACCAGAGCGACTACTGGAAGAACGAGATCTCGCCGAAGGTCGGCACCATGATCGACCGCGAGCAGATCAAGGTGACGCGCATCGTCGCCACGCCGCACTCGGTCATCCAGTAGGCGCATCCCATGGCGGGACGGCTCGACGGCAAGGTCGCGATCATCACGGGCGGCGGCAACGGGATCGGCCGTGCCTGCGCGCTGCGCTTCGTGGCGGAGGGCGCGCGCGTGTGCGTGGCCGACCTCGACCTCGCCGCGGCCACCGAGACGGCGCGCCTCACGAAGGGCGACGCGAAGACGGCGCTCGCCGTCCAGGCCGACACCACCGACGAGGCCGCCAACGACGCGATGGTGACGCGCTGCGTGGACGTCCTGGGCGGCGTCGACGTGCTCGTCGCCGCCGCGGGGGTGGGCAGCCCGCGCCGTCCGCCCGGCGGCAGCGATCAGCCCCACACCGTGCTCGACATGCCGACGGACGTGTTCAAGCGCGTCGTCGACGTGAACCTCTACGGCGTGCTGTTCTCCAATCGTGCCGTCGCGCGCTGGATGGTGGCCAACCGCCGCGGCGGCAGCCTCGTCAATCTGGGATCGATCATGTCGAAGATGCCCTCGCCGGGCGGCGCGTACAGCGTGAGCAAGGCCGGCGTGTGGATGCTCACCAAGTGCCTCGCGCAGGAGCTCGCCACGCACGGCATCCGCGTCAACGCGATCGGTCCCGGCTTCATCGAGACGGCCATGACCGCGCCCCTGCGCGCCGACGCGGCCCGCTCCCGCTGGGCGATGAACATGACCCCGATGGGACGCTACGGTCAGCCCGACGAGATCGCGAGCACCGCGCTGTTCCTGGCGTCGGACGACGCGTCGTTCTTCACGGGCGAGATCCTGCATCCCTCGGGGGGCGTGTTCGTCGGATGAGCGACCTCGGTCCCGTCGAGGCGGCGCGCAAGCTCGCTCCGCTCATCCAGTCGTCCGCCGACGAGATCGAGGCGGCGCGCGAGCTCACGCCCACGGTGTTCGAGGCCATCGCTGACGCCGGCCTGTTCCACCTCGCACTGCCGCGGTCGCTCGGCTGTCCGGAGATCGACCTGCCCACGTACCTGCGCGTGATCGAGGAGATCGGCAAGGCCGACGCGAGCACGGCCTGGGTCGTCAACCAGGCCGCGATCTTCGCCACGTACGCGGCGCGCATGCCGCGCGAGGCGGCGCGCAAGATCTGGCTCGATCCGCCGCGCGCCATCGTGGCCAACACGCCGGCGCCGTCGGCCCGGGGCATCGTCGTCCCGGGCGGCTATCGCGTGACGGGTCGGCAGGGCTTCAGCACGGGGTGCCGCCACGCGACGTGGCTCGCGGCGCACGCGACCATCATCGAGCACGGCGTCGTGCGACAGGACCACGGCGTCCCCGAGCTGCGGTACTGCTTCGTGCCGTTCGCCCAGGCGGAAATCGTCGACACGTGGAAGGTCCGCGGGATGCGCGGCACGGGAACGCACCACTTCGCGGTGAACGACGTGTTCGTGCCCGCCGAGCGCTCGGTGCTCTCCGCGACGGCGACCGTCCTCGAGCCCGGGCCGCTCTACAAGATCCCGCGCACGCTCCTGTTCGCCTCCGGCGACGCCACCATCGCGCTGGCCACCGCACGCAGCGCGCTCACGACGTTCCTGGAGCTGGCCGGGGCCAAGACACCGCGCACGATGGCGGCGCCGCTCCGTGACCAGGCGCTCGTGCAGTCGACGATCGGCCACTGCGAGGCCGATCTCCGGTCCGGCCACGCCTTTCTGGCCGAGGCCGTGAACGCGATCTGGACGGCGGCCACGACGGGCACGGTGACGCTGGAGGAGCGCACGGGACTGCGGCTCGCGGCCACGCACGCCATCCGCCTCGCCGTCCAGGTCGTCGACGCCGTCTACAACGCCTCGGGCGTGACCGCCGTCTACGAGGACCATCTCCTGCAGCGCTACTTCCAGGACATCCACGTGATGAGCCAGCACCTGCAGGGGCGCCTGGCGCACTACGAGCTCGTCGGCCGCTATGCGCTGAACCTCCCGATCGACGAAGCGCGCCTCTAACCACCGCGGTGCCGGCGCTCATGCGCCTCGTGCGCGCGGCCCTCGTGCTGATCGTCGCCCTCGGCGCAGTGCTGCATCCGTGCACGACACCGGCGGACGCGGCCGGCAAGATATTCCGTCTCGGCGCGGTCGGCATCGGCGCGGCCGAACCGCTGCGGCAGAGCCTGCGCGAGCTGGGCTACGTCGAGGGCAGCAATCTCGCCATCGAGTGGCGCGATCCCGAGGGCAACATCGCGCGGTACGCCGATCTTGCCGCCGACCCTCCCGCTGCGCGTCGACGTCATCGTGGCGTCGCCCCGCCGCGACGCGGGCGGCCAGACGGGCGACGACGGCGATTCCCATCGTCATGGTGAGCACGCCCGATCCCGTCGAGTTCGGCCTCGTGCGCAGCCTGGCGCGGCCCGGCGCGGCAACGTGACGGGCACGACGACGTTGAGCGCCGACCTGAGCACCAACCAGCTCGAGCTCCTCAAGGAGGCCGTGCCGGCGGGCGGTACGCGTGGGCGTGGTTTCAATCCCGACAATCCCTGACATCCGGTC
>JBKPPN010000221.1:0-6146 GCA_046733575.1 Candidatus Methylomirabilota bacterium
CCTTCCCGGAGGACCGCACCGGCGCCAGCGAAGGGGGCACTCGGCCGGGCATCCCGGCGAGGCCCCCCACCTCTACTTGTAGTCGCCGTCCGTCCCCACCCAACCCGTCTCCGACACGTCGACCGTCACGCCGTCGGGCGCCACGTACTTGATCTCGACGTTGCCGTGCTTCTGGCCGTCGCCCACGCCGAGGGCCTTGTTGATGTCGTGGCGAGGCTCGGAGCCCGCGGCGGCGAGCTTCTCCTGGATCATGGCCATGTCCTCGACCTCGAAGCCGAAGTGGTGGATGCCGCTCCAGCCCGTGCCGCGCTCCACGCCCGCCGTCGCGTCGCTCTTGAAGTTGAGGATGGCGAGGTTCAGGTAACCGTCGCTGAGGTAGTAGCCGCGCGCGCCCGGACTGTCGATCTTGGCGATCTCCTTCATGTCGAAGACGTCGATGTAGAACTTCGCCGTCTTGTCGACGTCCTGGGTCGCGAGCGCGATGTGCTTGATCTTCGGCATGACGTGTCCTCCCTCACCGTGGCGCCGTCGTGTACTGTCCAGGCAGGTTACGCCGTCGCGGTGGAAAAGACCAGCCGATTGCTTGACTCGTCGGCAGTCGTCCGCCACGATGCGCGCGACGGCGAATCCGATCCTCGTCCCGGAGGTGGCTCGATGCGCGTCCGCTCCCCGTGGCTCATCTCCGCACTCGCCGTGCTGGTGCTGCTCGCCGTCGTCCCGTCGGCGCGCGGCGCGCAGGACGGCACGCTCACCATCGGCGTGCACGTGACGCTCGTCAATCGCTGGCTCGACCCATCCGAGGCGGAAGGCCTCATCACGCCGTTCATGGTGCTCTACGCCCTGCACGACGCGCTCGTGAAGCCCATGCCAGCGGGACAGAACACGCCATGCCTGGCGGAGTCGTGGACGGCGTCGAAGGACGGGCTGTCGTACGAGTTCGTCCTGCGCAAGAACGCCAGGTTCCACAACGGCGACCCCGTGACGCCGGACGACGTGAAGTTCTCCTTCGAGCGCTACAAGGGCGCCGCGGCCAGGCTCCTGAAGGACAAGGTCAAGGAGATCCAGACCCCGGCGCCGAACCGGGTGCGCTTCGTCCTCAAGGAGCCGTGGCCGGACTTCATGGCGTTCTACGGCACGTCGGCCACCGGCGCGGGCTGGATCGTGCCGAAGAAGTACGTCGAGAAGGTCGGCGAGGACGGCTTCAAGAAGGCGCCCGTCGGCGCGGGGCCCTTCAAGTTCGTCTCGTTCAACCCCGGCGTGGAGCTCGTCCTCGACGCGTTCCCCGACTACTGGCGCAAGGCGCCCCACGTGAAGCGGCTCGTGATGCGGAGCATCCCCGACGAGAGCTCGCGCGCGGCGGCGCTGAAGACGGGCGAGGTCGACATCGCGTACCTCTTCACGGGGCCGACGGCGGAGGAGGTCAAGCGGACGCCGAACATGCGGATCGCCGCCCCGCTGATCTTCGGGATGTACTGGCTCGACTTCCTGGATCAGTGGGACCAGAAGTCGCCGTGGAAGGACCGCCGGGTCCGGCTCGCGGCCAGCCTCGCCATCGACCGTAACGCCATCAACCAGTCCGAGATGCTCGGCCAGGGCAAGCCGGCCGGCTCGTACGTCCCGCCGACGTTCGACTTCGCGCTGCCGCTCGAGCCCCACCCCTACGATGTCAAGCGGGCCAAGCAGCTCATGACCGAGGCCGGATATCCCAACGGATTCGACGCCGGCGATCTCACGCCGCTCCCGCCCTACACGGTGCTCGGCGAGACCGTGAGCGACTTCCTCCGCGCGATCGGGGTCGGCTCACGCGTGCGCACCATGGAGCGCGCGGCCTTTCTCACGGCGTGGCGCGAGAAGAAGCTGCGCGGACTTCTCATCGGCGCCACGGGCGCCGCGGGCAATGCGGCCACGCGCCTCGAGATGTTCGTGACCAGGAACGGCATCTACTCGTACGGCACGCTCCCCGAGCTGGAGGACCTCTTCCAGCGCCAGGCGCGCGAGATGGACCGGAAGCAGCGCGAGACGACCCTGCACCAGATCCAGAAGATCGTGTACGACCAGGTCCTCGTCGCGCCGATCTTCCAGCAGGCGTTCATCTGGGGCGTCGGCCCCCGCGTGGCCGAGCCCGGTTCGGCGCTCATCCCGGGCTACGCGTACTCGGGCCCGCTGGACGATCTGAAGCTGAAGTAGGCATGACGACACGACCGATCGTGCTCGGGGCTCTGGCGCTGCTCGTCGCGTGTGGCCTCGCGGGCGCCGCGCCGCCATCGTCGGCGCCCACGCTGGTCCCGGGCCGTCACGGCGGCACGCTCACGGTGCTGACGCGCGAGGACCTCACGCAGGGATTCATGATCCACGAGTCGGCCACGCTGTCGACGAT
Source organism: Candidatus Methylomirabilota bacterium (assembly GCA_046733575.1). GTDB lineage: Bacteria > Methylomirabilota > Methylomirabilia > Rokubacteriales > CSP1-6 > JBKPPN01. The sequence goes on from JBKPPN010000221.1 coordinate 2,378, forward strand.
CTGGCCCGCGCAGCCGTGCTTCAACAACCTGGTGTCGTTCGATCCCGTCAAGCCGCTGGAGTCGATCGAGACGGTGGTGCCCGACCTCGCCGAGAAGTGGTCGTGGCAGGACAACTACCGGAATCTCGTCCTCTTCCTGCGCCGCGACGTGAAGTGGCACGACGGCCAGCCGTTCACGTCTCACGACGTGAAGTTCACGTTCGACGTCGTGCGCGAGGCGCCCGACACGCCGGCGAAGCTGCGCACGAATCCGCGCAAGGAGTGGTACGAGAACGTCGAGGCCATCGAGACGCCGGACGCGCACACCGTCGTCTTCCGTCTCAAGCGTCCGCAGACGTCGCTGCTCCTGATGCTGGCCAGCGGCGATTCGCCCGTGCTGCCCGCCCACGTCCCGCTCGCCGAGCAGCGGCAGCGCTGCGTCGGGACGGGGCCGTTCAAGTTCAAGGAGTGGAAGCCCGGCGAGTACGTCGATCTCGTGCGGAACGCCGACTACTTCGTGAAGGGACGGCCCTACCTCGACGCCATCCGGTATCTCGTCGTGACGGAGCGCGGCACGCGCACGGCCGCGCTGCAGGCCGGCCGCGCCGACGCGGCGAGCCCGGGCGACGGCTCGCCGCAGATCGCCGAGCAGCTGCGCGGCGCGGTGCCCCGCATGGTGATCACGCGCGTGGGCGTGAACTTCGTCGACAACCTGATGCTGAACCACACGAAGCCGCCCTTCAACGACGTCCGCGTGCGACGCGCGCTCAGCGCGGGCATCGACCGTCAGGGCTTCGTCAAGGCGGTGCTCCACGGCGGCGGCGTGCCCGGGGTGGCCCTCGCGCCGCCGCCCATCGGGCTGTGGGGCCTGGGCGGCAAGGACGTCACGCTCGGCGGCGACAAGGCGCGCGGCAAGAAGCTGCTCGGCGAGGCGGGCTACACCCCGTCGCGCCCGCTGCGCGTCGAGGTCGTCACGCGGAATCTCGGGATCTATCGCGACGGCGCCGCCTTCGTCGTGGACGAGCTCCGTCAGCTCGGCATCGAGAGCACGCTCCGGATCATCGAGAGCGCGCAGTGGTACGGCGTGAGCACGCGGCGCGAGTACCAGATCGGGGCCAGCATCTCGGGCTACGGCATCGACGATCCCGACTCGATCCTGTCCGAGAGCTTCCTGTGTCGCTCCACGCGCAACTACCAGGGCTACTGCGACGACGAGGTCGACCGTCTCATCGTGCAGCAGTCAGCCGAGCTGGACGCCAAGAAGCGCACCGCGCTCCTCACCCGTGTGCAGAAGAAGATCGAGGACGACGCCGCGCGTCCTGTCCTCGCCTGGCGCTACGACTACTACGCCCACTGGCCGCACGTGAAGAACCTGATCCCGCACCACACCCCGTACAGCTACGGCCGGATGCAGGAGGTGTGGGTCGACCGCTGACGCTGAATCGCAACGAGCACGATGTTGCCGACCCTGGCCGCACTGCCCCGCGCGCTCCGACCAGCGGCTACCGAATCCGCAGGGCGCCGCCTCCGATCAGGCGATCGACATCGGCCGCGTGGAAACCCGCCCACGTGAGGATGTCGCGTGTCTCGCTGCCGAAGGGCGGGGTCGGACGGCCGGCCACGAAGCCGTCGTCGCCCTGCGTGACGGGCGCGCCGAGCACGGTGACGGGGCCGAGCGCGGGATGCTCGTACCGGTGAAACATTCGGTTGGCGTTCGGCTGGGGATCGTCGAGGATCTCGACGGGTAGCGTCACGCCGCTCGCCGGCACGCCGCGCGCCTCGAGCGCGGCGCGCCACTCCGCCGTCGTGCGCGCCACCATCGCCGCTTCCACGGCCGCCTTCAGTGCCGCGTAGTGCGCCTCCTGGTCCGACACCGGGCCATCGAGTGCGACGTCCTTCAGTCCTACGGAGTCGATGAACTTCCGGCGCAATCCGGGACTGCCGCATGCGATGGCGAGCGCCGCGTCCTTCGTGGCGTACGTGCGGTAGTAGACGGACATGAGGCCCACCGGCCGGCTCTTGGGCATACGCGCGGCTTGCTCGGCGTACGGGACGCCGTCTAGGCGCGCGGTCGTGAGCCAGTCGACGAACGCCGCGTGCGGGGGACCGTCGGCGCGTTCGACGCGCACCATCACGTTGTTCTGGAGGACGAGCGCGGCCATGAGCAGCGACGCCTCCACCCGTGAGCCGCGTCCGGTGCGCTCCCGCTCGTACAGCGCGGCCGCGACACCGAACGAGACGAGCGCGGCGCACATGTAGTCCGCCACGGGCGAGTCGCCGGAGGCGGGGAGGCCGTCGGTCATCTTGCCGTTGGTCGTGAGCAGCCCGCTGCGAGCCTGCACCACGAGATCCATCCCGGCGAGACCCGCGTCGGGGCCCGCGCGGCCGAACGCGGTGACGTTGCCGACGACGAGGCGCGGAAAGCGCGGCGCCAGCTGCTCGTACTCGAGACCGAGCTCGTACGCCAGACCGGGACGCATGTTGGTCAGCACGACGTCGGCGCGGGCGAGCAGGGCGTCGATGATCTCCTGCGCGTCGGGATGCTTGAGGTCGAGCGGCAGCGAGTGCTTGCCGCGATTGCGCATGACGAAGTGCCGCGACTCGTGCGGCGCGAGCGGTGCGAGGTGCCGGCTCGGCTCGCCCTCGGGCGGCTCGACCTTGATCACGCGCGCCCCGCCGTCGGCGAACATCTGCCCGGCGTAGGGAATAGCGACGAACTGCCCGAACTCCACGACGGTGACGCCGTCGAAAACTCCCATCGCGACGGGATTGTAGCGCGCAAGTTCTTCCCGTCGGGCGCCGCGGGCACGCGGCCTGCAAGCCAACACCTGAAGGAGGGACACGCGATGAAAGGGTTATCGCGCGCGTTGATCGTCGTGGCGTTGATCGCAGGTCCGTGCCTCGGCACCGCCCTGGCGAACGACGACAACCACGACAAGTCGGACAAGAAGCACGGCCGCGACTGGGACCGCAGGGACGACCGTGATCGCCGTCATGACTATCCGTCGGCCTCGGGCTACAGCGTGTGGCCGCGGAGCAAGGACGACTGCAAGGACGGCGGCTGGCGAAACTTTGCCCAGGGGTTCAAGAACCAGGGCCAGTGCGTGAGCGCGGTCAACCGCGCCGAGCACGACCGCCGCTAGGCGGGAGCGCAGCTGCTCAGTAAGCGCCGCCCAGCTTGCGGTGGTCCCAGGAGACGATCCGCGTGGGCCTGAAGCGCAGGCCCACGCGCTTGGCCGCCTGGCGTCGCACGCCCGCCAGCGCCTCCGCGGTCGGCCCGGCCCCGGAGTAGCGGGCGATCAGCGCCGCGCCGACGTCGGCCACGCGCGCGGGATCGCGCTCGATCGTGACGTCGCACTCCAGCATGGCACCGCGCAGGTCCTCGTACCGATCTCCGGCCTCGATCTGCAGCGTGGCGCGCGGGTCGCGCTCGAGGTTCTTCACCTTCTGCGACTTGGCGAACGTCCAGGCGATCACCGTGGTGCTCTCGTGCACGTACCAGAGCGGCATCAGGTGCGGACGCCCGTTCGGCCCGATGGTGGCGACGGTGACCACACGCTCCTCGTCCATGAGGCGCCCGACCTCGGCGTCCGACATCTGGATCTCGCTGCGCCGTGATGGCATGCGTGTCGCCTCAGAGCCCGCCCGCGACCACGAGGGTCTGCCCGCTCACGTAGTCACTGTCGGGGCTGCAGAAGAGATAGATCGCGCCGGCCGCTTCCTCCGGGGTTCCGCCGCGGCCGAGCGGGATCATCTGGTTCAGGGCCGCGATCCGCGCGCCCTGCACGCC
>JBKPPN010000222.1:0-11745 GCA_046733575.1 Candidatus Methylomirabilota bacterium
CAGCGCGCGATTCGTTCCCCCGTGGGCCACGATCGCGACGGATTCGCCGGCATGCGCCAGCACAATCTGCCGGAAGGCCGGCCACGCGCGCGCGAGGAGATCGGCGACGCTCTCGCCCTCGGGAAACGCGAATGCGCCCACGTCGCCCATCCACGTCCGGAACGCATCGGGCTCGCGCGCCTCGATCTCGGCCGACGTGAGACCGTCCCAGCGGCCCATCGCCATCTCGCGTAGCGCAGGCACCGCGCTGGCAACGAGCCCGTGCGGCGCTCCGATGATGGCGCCGCTGCGCCGCGCGCGCTCGAGATCGCTGGTGAACACCGCGGACAGCGCGACGCCGGCGAGCCGACGCGCCTGCGCCGCGCACTGCCGCTCGCCCATCGCCGACAGCGGGACGTCGAGATGGCCGATGAAGCGCCTGCGGAGCGCGTCGACGACCTCGCCGTGACGCAGAAGGTAGATCAGAGTCGTGCGTGCGCCCACGCCGACACGCTCAGCAGGAAGGCCAGCTCCGCGCCCTCGATGGTCGCGCCGAACACGTCGCCCGTCATCCCGCCGACGCGGCCCACGACGAACCACGCCACGAGCACCGCGACGCCGAATCCTGCCCCCGTCGCCACGACACCGCCGACGCCGAGGAGCGCCGCGGGCACGACGCTCGCAACGACCAGCGTGGGCAGCCACGCCCAGCGCGGCACGCCGGAGGCGAAGGCCGCGCCCTGCCCGTCCGCCTTCGCGGAGGGAAACGCGCGCGCCAGTACCGGCGGCATCGCGCGCGCGACGACGGGCGCGGCGAGCAGGCTGCGCCAGCGCACCGCCTCGGGAAGCTCGGCCAGCGCGACGATCTCGATCATCAGGAAGAGGATCAGGCCGACCGCGCCGAACGCGCCGATGCGACTGTCGCGCATGATGGCGAGGCGGTGGTCGGGATCGCGACCGACGAGACCATCGAGACAGTCGGCCAGACCGTCCAGATGCAGGCCGCCCGTGGCCAGCTTCCACGCGGTCACGGTCAGCAGCGCGGCGAGCAGCGACGGGAAGAGCCGCCCGGTGAGCGCGTCGACGCCGACGAGGCCCAGGCCGAGCGCGAGGCCGACGACGGGAAACCATGCAGCGGCTGCACCGACGGCGGCGCCGCCACGATGCGTCCGGCCCGGCAGCGGCACGATCGTCAGATAGCGCGCCGCAACCACGAGGCCGTGCACCGGGCGACGATAGCACGTTCCCGCTTGACGACCGGAGGTCCACGGCGCACGCTGAATACGTGGCCGCCGCGCCGGAAGCCACGTCCGGCGGTCGCGCGTGGGCGGTTGCCCGCAGAGGGCGGCTGTGAACGGGCGCGTCCGAGTGTCGCGCCGAGAGTGAGCGAGGCAACCCTCGCAGGGACTCACCTCTAACTCCACGAGGAACCGCGAATGCGTGCCAGCAGCGTAGCCGAGCAGTGGGTCGAGGAGGCGGCGGCACTCACGAAGCCGTCACGGATCGTCTGGTGCGATGGCTCGAAGGCGGAGTACGACGGCCTCATCGAGCATATGGTCGGTGACGGAACGCTCATTCCGCTGAATCCCCGGACCTATCCGAACTGCTACCTCCACCGGAGCGACCCCAAAGACGTCGCGCGCACCGAGCAGCTGACCTTCATCTGCACGCGCCGCAAGGAAGACGCCGGGCCGACGAACAACTGGATGGCGCCCGCCGACGCCAAGGCCCGCGCGCGCGGGTACTTCGACGGCGCCATGAAGAACCGCACGATGTACGTGATTCCGTACCTCATGGGACCCGCGGGCTCGTCGATGAGTCGCGTCGGGATCATGGTCACGGACAGCGCGTACGTCGTGGCGAGCATGCACGTGATGACGCGCGTGGGCCAGGTCGCCCTGCAGCACATGCGCAGCGACGACGACTTCATCGCGGGGATGCACTCGATCGGCGATCTCTCGCCCGAGCACCGGCTCATCCTGCACTTCCCCGAGGAGCGGCTGATCTGGAGCGTCGGCTCCGGCTACGGCGGCAACGCACTCCTCGGCAAGAAGTGTCACGCGCTGCGCCTCGCGTCCGCGCAGGCGCGCGACGAGGGCTGGCTCGCCGAGCACATGCTCATCCTCGGCGTCGAGGACCCCGAGGGCCGCGTGACGTACGTCGCGGCCGCGATGCCGAGCGCATCGGGCAAGACCAACCTCGCCATGGTCGTGTCGTCACTGCCGGGCTGGCGCGCGTGGACGGTGGGCGACGACATCGCGTGGATGCACGTGGACGCGGCCGGACAGCTGCGCGCCATCAATCCGGAGCGCGGATTCTTCGGCGTGGCGCCCAACACCAGTCCGAAGACGAATCCCAACGCGACCGCGATGGTGCGCTCCAACACGATCTTCACCAACGTGGCCATGACGCCGTCCGACGAGCCGTGGTGGGAAGGCCTCACGCCGGACCCGCCCGCGGGACTCATCGACTGGCAAGGCCGTCCATGGGATCCGGCTCGAGGACCGGCCGCGCATCCGAACTCGCGCTTCACCGTCCTCGCCCAGCAGTGCCCGTCGATCGCGCCGAACTGGGAAGACCCGCAGGGCGTGCCGATCTCGGCGCTGATCTTCGGCTCCCGGCGCTCCGCGGTCGTGCCGCTCGTCTTCGAGGCGTTCGACTGGAGACACGGCGTCTTCCTCGGCTCCGCCATGAGCACGGAGACGACGGCCGCCATCACGGGTCAGGTCGGCGTCGTCCGCCGCGATCCGATGGCCATGCTGCCGTTCTGCGGCTACAACATGGCGGATTACTTCCAGCACTGGCTCTCGATGCAGGATCGCCTCGCGAAACCCCCGAAGATCTTCCGCGTGAACTGGTTCCGGCGCGGCGCCGACGGCAAGTTCCTCTGGCCGGGATACGGCGAGAACATGCGCGTACTGAAGTGGATCGTGGAGCGGGCTCGCGGAACAGCGGCGGGAACGGAGACGCCGGTCGGCTTCGTCCCGACGCCCGAGGCGCTCGACACCCACGGCCTCGCCCTCGCGCCCGACAAGCTGCGCGAGGCGCTCCGCGTGGACCGCACGGAGTGGCTCGACACCCTGAAGGACCTCGACGACTTCTACGGCAAGTTCGACGGCCGCATCCCCGCCCCGATCATCGACACGCTGGCCGAAACCCGACGACGATTCGGCGGCGAGCGCTAGGCCCCCTCGTTAGCCCGAGGCGCGCGGCGCGGCTGCGCCGCACCGTCTCCGAGCCCGGTGGGCCCGGGAGGTTGGGGGGCTGTAGCCCGAGGGGCGGGGGGGGGGCGCCCCGCCGCCTCCCCGCGGGGGGGGGGGTTTGGGGGGCCGTCGAGGCCCCCCATGTCAAACCGGCGTGACGCCGTTCCGGCGGGCGGGAAACTCGTGCGCCTTCGACGCAGCATAGGTCAATCGCTTGATGAGCTCGGCCCGCAGCGCTGAGCCCGGCACGATGTCGTCGATGAGCATCTCCGAGGCGAGCTTGTAGACGTCGACGTCCTGCGCGTACTCGTCCCGTTTCTCGCGCACGTAGGCCGCGCGCTCGCTCTCCGGCAGCTCCATGATCTTGTTGTAGTAGACGGCGTTCACGGCTGGCTCCGGCCCCATGATGGCGATCTGTCCCTGCGGCAGCGCGATGGCCGCGTCGGGCTCGAAGGCCGGGCCGCACATCGCGTAGAGCCCCGCGCCGTAGCACTTCCTGACGATGACGGAGATCTTCGGCACCGTCGCCTGCGACGTCGCGAACACCATCTTGGCGCCGTGGCGGATGATGCCCTCGCGCTCCACCTTCGTGCCCACCATGAACCCCGCGACGTCGGCCAGGTACACGAGCGGGACGTTGAAGGCGTTGCACAGGTTGATGAAGCGCGCCGCCTTGTCGGAGGAGTCGACCATCAGCACGCCGCCCTTGACCTTGGGCTGATTGGCGACGACGCCGACCACGTGACCATCCAGGCGCGCGAACCCGACGATCACCTCCGCGGCGAAGAGCTTCTTGATCTCGAACCACGAGCCCGCGTCGATGATCCGGTCGATGACCTCGTACATGTCGAAGTACTTGCGCTGGTCGTAGGGAACGATCTCCTCGATCGACCGTCCCGATTTCGGCGGCACCGCCTCGCGCGTGGGCGGCAGCTCGCGGAACGATCCCGGCATGTACGAGAGATACCGTCGGGCCAGCTCGATGGCGTCCTCGTCCGACGACGCGAGGACGTCGCCGCAGCCGGAGACCGTGCAGTGCATGCGCGCGCCGCCCAGCGCCTCGAGGTCCGTCTTCTCGCCGATGGCCATCTCCACCATGCGCGGACTTCCGACATACAGCGACGCCTTGCCGTCGACCATGATGACGACGTCGGTGAGCGCGGGGAGGTACGCCGAGCCCGCCGGCGAAGGACCGAAGAGGATGCACAGCTGCGGGACGACGCCGGAGAGCTGGACCTCGTTATAGAAGATGCGGCCGGCGTGGAACCGGCCCGGGAAGATCTTGATCTGCTCGGAGATCCGTCCGCCCGCCGCGTCGACCAGGTAGAGGAGCGGGATGCCGAGCCGCTGCGCCTTCTCCTGGATACGGACGATCTTCTGTACCGTCTTCTCGCCCCACGACCCCGCCTTCACCGTGTAGTCGTTCGCCATGATGGCGACGACGCGACCGCTCACGCGTCCCACGCCGGTCACCACGCCATCCGCCGGCGTGTCGGCCTCCGTGGAGCGCGCGAAGAGCCAGTCCTCCTCGAAGTCGGTGCCCGGATCGAGGAGGAGCTTCAAGCGGTCCCGGACGAAGAGCTTGCCCTCGGCCTTGAGCTTCTCGCGGTACTTGACGTGGCCCTGCTCGATGCGCGCGCGTTCGCGGTGGAAGCGTTCCTCGCCCGCCGTCATCTCGCCTCTCGCGCGTCGGGATTCGCCCACACGATGATGATGAGCACGCCATTGGCGTACTTCGGTCCACCGAGGACAGCGGGACTGCCATGGCGGGCCTGGATGTCGGTGACGAGCTCGGAGACGTTGCCGCGGATCAGCTTGAGCCTCAGCTTCACGGTGCGCTCCGACACGTGCTCGGGCGTCAGCTCGAGCTGACGGTCGCCCGGCACTGGCCACTTCTGCGTCGTGCCCACGGGCACCTCGGCGCGGAAGCGCTCGAGGGAGGTGTACTCGCTGTAGCGGAAGAGCTGCCGCAGCTTCGGGATGAAATCCTCGAGCCGCTTGTCGACCGCGATGACCTGGACGTGCGCCGGCGGCGGCGCATCGGCCGCCAGCAGCACCCGCGCGCCGAAGCGCACCGTCTGCTCGGCCGACACGGGCGCGGCGGCGAGCACGGCGAAGAGGGTCAGGAGGAGCACCAGCATCGGACCGAGCGCGTCGCGCAGTCGTCGCCGCGCGTTGTGCAGGCGCGACATCACGGTGCCCATGGGAATCGACAGCACGTCGGCAATCTCGCGGTAGGACAGTCCTTCCAGGTCGCTCAGCATGATGATGGTCCGGTGGTCTTCGGACAGCGTGGCGAGCGCCTTCGTGATGCGCTCGCGTTCCTCGACCCGCGCCGCGGTCTCATCGGGCTTGACTCCTTCGTCGGCAATGACGCGTTCCCAGTCTTCCTCCGGCACGCGCTCGGTTCCGAACGCCCGTCCCCGCGCCGCGCGCTGGCGCACGCGATCGGCGGCCACGTTCATGACGATCCGGAACAGCCACGTGTAGAAGGCCGACTGTCCGCGGAAGTTCGGCAACGCCTGCCAGGCGCGGATGAACCCCTCCTGTGCGACGTCCCACGCCTCTTCCGGATCGCGCAGCACGTTGTACGCGAGCCGGTAGACGCGCTGACGGTATTTCTCCACCAGCGGCTCGAAGGCGGCGACATCGCCGCTCCGGCAACGCTCCACCAGCGCGGAATCGTCGGTGTCCAGGGCAGATCCGGAGGTTCGCTCGCCCCGCCGCCACCGGATTGGACGCGGCACGGGCGGGCACGATTCACCGCCGCGAGCGCGACCCGGGCGGACGCGCGCGCGCGCGCGGCGCGCCGTCGCCGCCGAGCGCGAGCAACGCGTCGAGACCGAGCAGGTAGCTCGTGGGGCCGAAACCGGCAATCTGTCCGCGCGCGACCGCCGCGATCACCGACGTGCGGCGGAAGTCCTCCCGCGCGTGGACGTTCGACAGGTGGACCTCCACGACGGGCACGCCGATGGCCGCCACGGCGTCGCGGATCGCGATGGAGTAGTGGGTGAACGCGCCGGGATTCATCACCACGCCGCGGAATCCGTCGCGCTCGGCGCGCTGCAGCCACGTCACCAGCTCGCCCTCGATGTTGGACTGGCGGCACACGACGCGCACGCCGCGCTGACGTCCATGACGGGCGATCCGGCGATCGACCTCGACGAGCGACGTCTCGCCATAGATCCCGGGCTCCCGTGTCCCGAGGAGGTTCAGGTTCGGTCCGTGGAGCACGAGCACGGCGGAAGGGCGCGCCATTGCGGTCAGGATAGCATCAGGGTACGGCGTAGCCGGACAGCAGCCAGTCGGCGAGCGCGAACAGCAGCAGCCCACCGAAGACGGTCCAGGCGAGCGCCGGCCGCCCCTCGCGGTTCACCTCCGGAATCAGATCGGACGCCGCGACGTAGAGCGTCACCCCGGCCGAGAGGGCCAGCGCGTAGGGCACGTGACGGGACGCCAGCGCGCTGGTCAGCGCTGCGCCGAGCAAGGTGAGAACCCCGAGCACCGAGGCGGCCCCGATCGCCGCCCTGCGCGAGCGTCCGGCCGCCAGCATCACGGAGGCGACGGTGAAGCCTTCCGGCAGCTTGTGGAGGAGAACGGCGATGAACAGAAGGACTCCGAGCCGCGGTCCGATCATGAACCCCGCCGCGATCGCGACCCCGTCGAACAGCGTGTGGACGCCCAGACCGAGGACGGCGAGATAGCCCGCGGACGGACGCAGGAGGGCCTCCGAGTGCACCTCCTCGCCGAAGTGGAAGTGCGGCGCGACCGTGTGCTCGAAGAGGTGGACGCCGAAGTAGCCGACCAGCACCATCAGGTACGCGTGGGGCACCTCGGCCGTCTCGGGCAGCATGCGGACGAACGCCGCCGCGAGCATGAATCCCGCGCCCGCTGCCACGAAGTACCGGAGCGGAGCACCGCCCTTCCGGTGAGCGGCGACGACGACGGCGGCCCCCGCGACGTCCGCAGCCGCCGCTACGGCGGCGAGGGCCAGGTGTGGTAGCATTTCGCGTCCGGAGCATAGCATGGCGATTGCGACCCCCAGACTCCTGCTCGGTGAGATTGTCCTCGACGAAGGCATCGTCACGGCGAGCGCCGTCGACGCCGCGCTCGTGCGCAGCGCGACGACGGGCGAACGCATCGGCGAGGCCCTCGTCGCGATGGGCGCGGCGTCGGCCGAGGACGTGTGTCGCGCCGTGGCGCGGCAGAACACGCTGCCCTACGTGAGTCGCGACGAGCTCCCGTCGCCTCTCCCCATCCTCAAGAACGTCTCGCCGAAGTACCTCCGTCAGTACCTCGTGTGTCCCATCAGCGTCGACGGAGGACAGCTGACCGTCGCGGCGGCCGATCCCCTCAATCCGGTGATGCTGGACGACCTCCGTCAGTGCACCGGGCTCGACATCAAGCTCGCGGTGAGCCCGGCCGACGCGATCCTCGAGGCCCTCGACCGCACGTACGCGGGGTCGACCACGGCGCTGCAGCGGATCGTCGAGGGCATGGACGAGGGCGAGCGCACCTCCGACGGCGACGAGGACATCAATCACCTGCGCGACATGGCGTTCGAGGCGCCCGTTGTGCGGCTCGTGAACCTCCTCGTCGAGGGCGCGGTGGGGTCGAATGCCTCCGACATCCACATCGAGCCGTTCGAGGACACGCTGCGCATCCGCTATCGCATCGACGGCATCCTGTACGAGCAGGAAGCGCCCCCGCGTCGCCTGCAGGCCGCCGTCACGTCGCGCATCAAGATCATGGCCGAGATGAACATCGCGGAGCGTCGCCTCCCGCAGGACGGCCGCATCCGCGTGACGCTGAACGGCCGCCGCGTCGATATCCGCGTCTCGACGATGCCGACCGTGCACGGCGAGTCGATCGTGATGCGGCTCCTCGACCGCACGACGGTGTTCCTGCCCCTGGAGAAGCTGGGCTTCGCGGCCGACACGCAGCAGCGCTTCGAGTCGCTCATCAAGCGTCCGCACGGGATCATCCTCGTGACCGGCCCCACCGGCTCGGGCAAGACGACGACGCTCTACGGGGCGCTCGACAAGATCAACTCGCCCGGGCGGAAGATCATCACCGTCGAGGATCCCGTCGAGTACCAGATCAAGGGGATCAACCAGATTCCCGTGCGCTCGAAGATCGGTCTCACGTTCGCGAGCGGGCTGCGCCACATCGTGCGCCAGGACCCCGACGTCATCCTCGTCGGCGAGATCCGCGACCTGGAGACGGCGGAGATCGCGATCCAGGCCGCGTTGACCGGACACCTGGTGTTCTCGACGCTGCACACGAACGACGCGCCGTCGGCCATCACGCGACTGCAAGACATGGGCGTGGAGCCGTACCTCGTGTCCTCCGTCCTGGAAGGCGTGCTCGCCCAGCGGCTGCTGCGCCGGATCTGCGACATGTGTCGCGTCCCGCATCGCGCCTCGCCCGCCGACCTCGAGGCACTCGGCATCGACGCCGCGCAGGAAGCCGCGCTCTTCGTCGGACGCGGCTGCGAGGAGTGCCGCGGCACCGGCTATCGCGGCCGCACCGCGATCTACGAGCTGTTCGTGATCACCGAGGACGTGCGCAGTCTCATGCTGCGCCGCGCCTCGGCGCGCGAGATCCGCCGCGTGGCCGTCGAGGCGGGTATGGTCACCCTCCGCATGGACGGCTGGATCAAGGCACGCGCGGGCATCACCACCATCGAGGAAATCCTCCGGGTGACGCAGGAAGACGCCTAGCTCCGATGCCCGTGTTCGTGTACCGGGCGGCCGATCGGCGCGGGCAGACCGTCGACGGCGTGATGGAAGCGGTCGACGCGCGCGCCGTCATCGAGCGGCTGCACCGTGAAGCGTACTACCCGATCAAGGTCCAGCCCCACGCCGAGAAGCGCAGTCTCGGCACGTTCGCGCTCCCCTCGCGCATCCGTGGCCGTGACCTCATGGGCTTCACGCAGATGCTGGCCACGCTGGTCGAGGCCGGCCTGCCCCTCGATCGCGCGCTGGCGATCCTGGAGGAGCTCGCCACCAACGCCAAGATGAAGGCGCTCGTCACGGACCTGCTCCGCAGCGTCCGCTCCGGGACGTCACTGAGCGAGGCCCTCGCCAAGCATCATCCGCGTCCGTTCTCGCGCCTCTACATCAACATGGTGCGCGCGGGCGAGAAGGGCGGCGTCATCGAGGTCACGCTCCGGCGGCTCGCCGAGTTCCTGGAAGCGCGCGCGGCGTTCATGGACGCGGTCATCTCGGCCCTCGCCTATCCGCTCGTGATCACCGCGGTCGGCGCGAGCGCGATCGTGTTCCTCATGACGTTCGTCATCCCGCGCTTTGCCGTCATCTTCGCCGACATGCACCAGGCCATCCCCGCGCCGACGCAGATCCTGCTCGACGTCAGCGCGATCCTGCGCGGCTACTGGTGGGTCGGCGTCCTCGCCGCGGTGGGCCTCATCCTCGGCTGGCGCATGTGGACGAGCACGACCGAAGGCAAGCTCCAGTGGGACCAGACAGTGCTGCGCTTGCCCATCGCGGGGCGACTCGCCCTGAAGGTCGAGACGGCGCGGTTCGCGCGCACGCTCGGCACGATGCTCAAGAGCGGCGTGCCCGTCCTCGGCGCGCTCGCCGTCGTGGGCGACATGATGTCGAACGAGGCGGTGTCGCGCTCGGTGGTGCGACTGGCCGACGCCGTGAAGCGCGGCGGCACCATCGCGGCCGCGCTCGGTGAGCACACGCCGTTCCCGCCGCTCGCCGTGCACATGGTGCGCGTGGGCGAGGAGACGGGTCGTCTGGAAGAGATGCTGCTCAAGGTAGCGGAGACGTTCGAGACCGACGTGCGCTCGGAGCTCCGTCGTGTGATTGGGCTGCTCGAGCCGGCGATCATTCTCGGTATGGGGGTGCTTGTGGCCTTCATCGTGGTGGCCATGTTGATGGCGATCTTCTCGATCAACGAGATCCCGCTGTGAGGGGCGGCTGGCTCCGCCGTCTGGGTCGCGCGAGCGCACGGGCTCGCGATCAGCGCGGCTTCACGCTCATCGAGCTCCTCGTCGTGATCATCGTGCTCGGTCTGCTCGTGGGTCTCGTCGGTCCGCGACTCTTCGGGCGCGTCGGCCAGTCGAAGACGGCCACGGCGAAGGCGCAGATCGAGCTCCTGGGCGCGGGGCTCGACCAGTTCCGGCTCGACGTCGGCTCGTATCCGACCTCGGCGCAGGGCCTCGACGCGCTGCAACGGAACCCCAACGTGGCGAACTGGAACGGGCCCTATCTCAAGAAGTCCGTTCCCAAGGACCCGTGGGGCAACCAGTACAAGTACCAGTGCTGCCCCGGACAGCACGGCGACTACGATCTCTGGAGTGAGGGCGCGGACAACGCACCGGGCGGCGAAGGCGAGAATGCCGACGTCGTCTCGTGGGAACAGGGCTCGAGGTGATCTCCGGCGCGCTTCGGCGCGCCGGCACGGCAGCAATGAAGCGCAGCCGCGGCTTCACGCTCCTCGAGGTCATCGTCACGCTGCTGGTCCTGGTCCTCGCCACCGCGCTCGCCATGCCCGCCGTCGGGCGCGGCACGGAGGGGCTGCGCGCGCGCTCCGATGCGTCGCGCTTCTCGGCCCTGCTGCGTCACACCCGCGAGCAGGCCATCACCGCGCGCAGGCCGCACGAGATCATGATCGACCCCGAGACCCGGCGCATCACGGTGAAGGCGGGACGCGATGAGCCGCGCATCGCGCTGACGCTGCCCGAGCGCGTCAAGATCGACGCCAGCCCGCCGCCGGCCCTCACGGTGCGATTCGAGCCGTACGGCGGGTCCAGCGGCGGCGACTTCCTGTTGACCTCGTACGTCTACCGGTACCACGTCACCGTCGACGCCGTGACGGGACGCGTGCGGACGGAGCGCGCGCAGTGAGAACGTCAGCGCGCGGAACCGCACGGGGCAACGCCGGGTTCACGCTGCTGGAAGTCCTCGTGGCCCTCGCCATCCTCGGCACCGCGGTGGTCGCGTCGATCCAGGGGTTCGCGGGTGGCCTGCGGCTCCTGAAGCTGGCCGGCGACCATCAGCAGGCCATCCTGCTCGCCGACCAGAAGATGCGTGAACTGACCGTCCTCGAGGACGGCAAGGAGGAAGGGACGGAGGGCCCGTTCACGTGGGAGCGCACGATCCAGACGCAGGCCGCCCAGGAAACGCAGTATGCGTCGACGTCGACGCTCGGCGGCGTGCCGTCGCAGCCTCCCGGGACGCCGCCCGGCACGCTGCCCGGCGTCCTTCCCCGGACGACATCCGGAACCACGCCGGGCACACCCGGCGCGACGGGCGGGTTGACGACCGGGGCATCGACCGCCGACCAGAAGTGGAAGGTCTTCCGCATCGACGTGAAGGTGCGGTGGGAGCGGCGCTCGGTGGAGCTCGCCACGCTCCGGACGGAGCCGGCGCAGAAGCCCGCCTCGGCCACGCAGCCGCTGGCGAGCCAGAATCCCCGCGCGCTCCCCGCGCCATGATGCGTGCCGCATGTCACGCCCTCGGGGCGGCGCGGTCAGCCGCGCAAAAATGGGGGGATTTGTTGCTGCGCTCGACGCGACTGGCTTAGTCTAAGG